>JAKEHD010000326.1 GCA_022615215.1 Blastocatellia bacterium | reverse complement strand
GGGGCGTTATGAAGGATGAAGGATGAGGGATGAAGGATGACGAGATAGCTTCACTCCGGTTTTCATCCTTCTCACCGAAGCCTTCATCATGCACGAATCGCTCCCCTGCTCCCGGAACCGCAGTCGGCGTCCCGACCTCCTCTGCTCAGAAAGCATCACGCATTCGTCTTCTAACATCGCTTTGACGAAACTCTTACTTTTAATAGGCGCGACGACACGCTCACGGCTCCGCTGGGCAAGGCAGCATATTTATGTCTGGTTGATCCTGGGACCGGTTGTGCTCGGATTGACATACTTCACAGCGGCGCAAGTCGCAAGCGATCTTCCTGCCTGGCGGCCTTCGCTCTGGCTTGCCGTGACGCTCGCGGCAGCGTTCGAGATAGTCTTGACGGGCGCGAGCCTGTCGCGCGCGAGCATAGAAATATATCACCTCCGTCGGCCCGAAGCTTATTTCGAATCCCTGCCCGTCACCCCGTCCACTCACCTGAATGCCGCCCTCATAAGCAGAATCGCTCGAACGCTCGCCGTAGGCATCGTGATAGTGGCGGCGCGTTCGCTATCTGTTAAAAGCGATCTGACAGATTTTTGGAGCCTCTTGCCGCTCGCTCTATTCATACTCATCACCGCGCTTGCGGAAGTTTTCGCCGGGATCAACTGGATTCACTGGAGTCATATAAAAGATAAACGGGCGGCAGCGTTCTCGTTGATAATTCTTCTTTCGACATCGCTCGCGGCAGGGCTTCTGTTAGTACACTCGATCAAACCTCAAGAGTTGATCGCGTGGCGGGCGCTGTGGCTTGCGGGCGCTGTGGGTTGGGCGGCGATTCTCTATTTCATAACTCACAGGTTGCACGATCGATGGCGGGCTTCGGATATTGAATACGTCAAACGGCTTCAATCGCCGGGCCGCCGGAGCATATTTCACTCAAGTCTTATACGCCGCAGGTTCGACGCGAAGGTGGCTGCGCAACTGGCCCGCGATCTCCAATTGACCGTGAGAGGATTCTCATCGGCGGTCTATGTGGTCGCAGGGATGACGGCGCTCTGGCTCGCGGTTTTGATCACGGCCTTGAAATTCGACCTGTTGCCCATAGTCGGGCGAGCGATTCCTTTTGCGCCCGACGACGCGAGCGGATTCGATGCGACCTGGTTGCCGGAGGTGATGGCCGTCAAATTCGCGTGCGCGCTCGTTGCGGCGTCGCTCGCATCGCTTATGCCCGTGCTTATAGCTTATGAGCTTCAGCTTTTATGGCTTGAGCGCGCGATAGGCACTACGGGCCTTGAGATATGGCAGGCCAAGTTATGGTACACACGGTTTGTGAGCGCGCCCGCTCCTGTAGTCGTGTGGCTTGCGGGAATGGCAAGCGGAGAGGTGCCTCTGTTTTATTCGCTTCCCTTGTTGGCCGAATGCCTCTTTGGGTGGTGGATGGTGAGTTCTATCATCGGCGCGCTGTCGTTCGAGATGCCGACGCGGCCGGGGCTTGCGATAATCGTGGTGGTCACTCTCGGTCTTGCGGCGGGGCTGTTCACTGCTATGCTATGGCCTTTTGGCCTTATTATCTATTTCCAGGCCATGCACGGATTGGCCGACCGGGGCCGCGCAAGGGCGCGTTACTATCTGATCACGGAGGGAGATTGAGCGAAAGCGTTATCACGGTCGAAGCGGTGATGAAGCGGTACGGCCACGTAGTGGCGGTCGACGATGTGACTCTGAGCATACCGCGAGGGCAGGTTTACGGGCTTGTGGGCGCGAACGGCGCAGGCAAGTCTACGCTCATACGCATGATAGTAGGCATCACGGAACCCGACGCGGGGCGCGTGATCGTTTGCGATGAAGACCTTGCAAATCGCGCTCCCGCGACGAAGCGGCACCTCGGCTATCTGCCCGAAGAGTTGATCTTTTACGAACAACTCACGGGCGATGAATACCTTCATCTGGTTGCGGGCCTCAAAGAGGCTGACCCGTCGACTATCCCTGAAGAACTGGATTTTTTCGAACTGAGTCCATTCAAAGACAAGCTCGTAGGCGGGTATTCGCTCGGCATGCGAAAGAAGTTGGGCCTAGCGGCGGCGATGCTCGGTTCGCCCGATGCGCTCGTGCTTGACGAACCCTTGAACGGGCTTGACGTAGAGATGATGCGCAAGTTGCGTTTGCGAATAGAGACGGAGCGAAGTGAGGGGCGTGCCGTGATTATCTCTTCGCACGTTATGAGCTTCATCGAGCGCATCGCAGACCGCGTAGGCATAATGCGCTTCGGGCGATTGGTGGCGGAAGGCACGCCCGCCGAGTTGCGCGCTCAGACGGGACTCGTCGATGAACCGTTCGAAGACGTATTCTTTCAACTGGCGGGGTGATGAACCCGATAATGCCATTATGGATGATTGGCGCTCCGATCAAACCCCTCAGCCCGGCGACCATACTTTCTGCACAGCTTCCGTTGCGTGACCGTATCATTGCCCCGCAAACATCAATATCAGGCCATAAATAATGTCGATACTCCTCTCAAACATCAATCTACAGGGCACAAGTGAAAAAGTATCAATCACACTGTAATATCCGGCACCGCTCTGATATATAATGGGGCGCTCGAAACGCGACGATAGGGGGAAGTTTATGGAAGAACCAAAGGCAAAAATGGTCATGATTTATGCTCACAAAGACCGGAAGTTTTTGAATCGCTCAGGCTTTTTAGGTTTCCTTGAAGGGTTAGCCAGACGCGATAACCTGGACTTTTGGTGGGATGAAAAGATGAGCCATCCGCTGTTTGATGAAGAGATAAAGCGGCAGCTTGATGAGGCGGAAATAATCGTTTGCTTGGTGAGCCAGGAGTTTCTCAACTCGGATTACGTGAGAAACGTCGAGGCGAAAACAGCGAATAAGCGGCTGAGAGACGAAGGCATACTGGTGGTGCCGATTATGCTGAGTGCTTCTCCCTGGAAGTATGAGGAATGGCTCAAAGATATTCACCACTTTCCCCAGGCCGGCTATCTTCACAATAGTTCCCGTAAGAACGAAATATTTTTGGAGATCACCGAGTATATCAGCGCCTGGTATCGTAAAAGCCGCGCGCGGCCTTTTCGAGACCCTGAGATGATATATAAGCTTCGTCGGCTGCCCGAAACCTCTTTGAGCAAGGAACAGATACGAATATTGCAAAAGGATTCCTGCGACCGCGCTCGAAAAATGGTTCCAAACCCGGACCTGCGAGAGAAGATTTGTCGGGACGCCAGGTCTGAGATAGAGAAGAATAAAGGCGCTCCGCTCAAAAAAGAGTTGCTTGAAGACCTCGACGAGAAGTTCCTGGCGCTGGGTCTGCGAAATCGTGATGCGAAAATAGTGCGATGGGTGCTGCGGTGCGAGGGTCTCCACCCACAGGGAAGGGTTCCCAAACGGCGCGCATAGTCTCTACTCAAACCTGTTGCCATTCATTACAAGTCGGATATGCCGGAAACGCCTTTTCATACCATTCTTCCTACCGATTACGACCTGTTGCAAAGATGGCCGGACGCAAATCTCTCGAAATCATTCCGCGAACTTTTGGCAATCTACCGCAGGCTCTCAGAGGATCATTGGAAAAAATCCGGCGAGCCTTCCCGGTCGCTTCGCGAGGGCTACACAACTATATGCAGGTGGATAGAGGAGTCTTCTATAAAAACTTCGGAGTCGCGGGGCTCGACCGAGACCGTTAGCGAGCGCCTTGCAGTGAGATCGATAATTTTGGATTTGAAAACAGATTATAAAGGCAACTGGCTGCAAAGCCTGGCGAGTCTTTTAGGAATGCTCATGCATTTTTCAGTCGATGACCAGGGGACCGATCATCTGGTAAACCATCGCAGACCTAAAAAGCTTTTCTCTACTTATCCGAACTCTCCTGCCGTCACAATGTTTGTGGGGGATGCGGTCGCTTCATACATTCTCAAGCAGCCGATTCCGGCTATATGCCATCGCTTTAGCGACGCGGAGCGTTACGCCGAGCGCGCACTTGCCTTCCGCGCGCTCGACCCTTCGATGGAATCCGGGCAACTGTTATTGGACCTGGCTATGGCTTTCATTCGACGGGTGCATTCGACGCATCTGCCCTCAACGAAGACCGCTCGATACCTGACTCGCGCGCTGCTGGAAAAACTGTGCCGCGACTGCCTCTGGGGAATAGACAAAAACGAACTGGCGACAGGAGCGGTGGCTCTGATGTTCTCCCTGTTAGGGGCAGAAGCGGGTATCGCGTCGCTCGTTCCCGCCAACCTTTTTACTGCCAATGCGCTTGAATGCTTCAACGGGGAGCGACTCCCTCTTTTCGATGCCATAGTGAACAATCCGCCCTGGGGAGAGACGCTGAAGCCTGACGAAAGAAAGCGGCTTCGCGGACGCTTCTCCTCGATCAAGCATCAATCGGATACTTATGTGGCGTTCGCCGAACTGGCTATAAGATCGCTCAGGCCGGAGGGCGCTTTCGCCCTGGTTCTTCCCAGTCAGGTTGTTGCCACATGCAATACGTCGCGATTGCGCGAGATGCTGTTGAGCGAAGCCGGGATAGATCAATTGGCCTTGCTTCCCCGCTCTGCGTTTGCTCATGCGACCGTGCGGGGCCTCGTGCTATTAGGCCGCGCGCATCCGGCGCTTCCCCCCGGCCATTGCCACGCTACGGTCTACCCTATAGTGAAAAGGTTCGATGCTATTGGTCCGGCACGTTCTTTTACCATTCCTTGCTCCGAGCTTCAACAGGCAGGCGAGAGTTCGTGGTGGCCCCTGCTTAATACGAATGGCGCTTTGAGGTTTCGAGCCGCAACTCTTGCGTTGGAGCAGGTCGCCCTGGTTGCTTCGGGAGTGCAGCTATACAGAACGGGTTATGGTATTCCACCGCAAACATCCGATGTGGTGAGAAATCGGTCTTTTACTTTTACGGCACCATTGCGCGGGACTCTCCCTGCGATACAGGGGCGCGATGTGCGGGATTTTCATGTGAGAGACCCTCGGCAGTTCATAAAATTCGGAGAGTGGCTTGCTCACGTCGGCGACCATGAATCGCTTCGCCTCTCGACGAGGATTTTCGTTCGCGAGCTTTGCAGGCGTGATGGAAAGTTGACAGCTTCGGTCGCAAGGGATGGGTTCGTCCCGCTGCATGGGGTTTTGACGGTGGTTCCGAAAATGATCGATGCCCATGCTCTCGCAGGCATATTGAATTCCGCGATGGCGGCCAAATATGTGAGCGGCCATACCGCTTCGTTTTCGAAAGTGGATTTTCAAAAGATCACCGTAAGCGAATTGCGGCAGATGCCAATACCCATAGCCGCCCTCGATGCGCGCCATCGGCGGGCGCTCTCGCTTGCTCCTCCCACTGAGGAGGAATCTTCAATGCGTCGGCGGCTGGCGGCCCTGGCCCGCAAGCTGTCGCGGATGAAGCCGGAGAACGATTCTAAAGTGGAAGAGCTTCGTCTCGAAATGAACGCTGTTGTTTCAGCAATGTACGGCTTATCCAGGGAGGATGAAAATGCGTAAAATGTTTCTCTTCACTCTCGCTTGCGCGGGCCTGAGTTTCTGGGCGGCGTCAGGGCAGGCAATGAACCTTCTTCAGGCAAGGAGGGCTGCAAATCAGCCGGCTCAACAACCGGATGCCGCCGCAAAAGCTGAAGCCAACTTGCGGCTGGAAGCTGCTCGGATGTACCTGGACTTGGGAGATATGAAAAACGCCCGAGAGCAAATCACAGCGGCTTTGAAAGCTGCCGAGGCCGACAAAGTCTCCGGAGAAACAAAGAACCAGATTCAGCAAGATGTGAAATCGAATCTAAAAACCCTCCTCGATGCCGAGAAAAAAGCCAAAACAGAGAGTGATGAAAAGAACAAGCAAAAGCACCTCGTCCGGTTGGAAGAAGCGCGCTTTCTATTGTCGGAAGGCAAGGCGGGCGAGGCAACAAAAATAGTCGAAGCGGTACTGGGCGAGACCGATGACCCTGAAGTCCGCGCCAAAGCTGAAGAGATTTCGAGCAAGAGCCATTCCTTTTGGTTCCGGCTGCTCAATACGGTGCCCCAACGCCTGCTAACGATCTGGCAATGGGTAGTAGATATTATCCTGGCGGGCCTGGTCCTGACGGCCATCTACCTCTTGCTGATACTATTGCGAAGCCGCAGCGCTAAAAAGCGCGGTGACAGATGGATGGTCAAGCCCATAGAAGACTCTTCGAACCTGGGAATAAACGCCGCTGTGGTCAATTCCTTGAATCGCTGGAAAGAGAGCCGCGTGTCGCCTTCCTCCGGCTTGATGAAACTCGAAATGATTAACATTTCGATTACGCCACAGTTCGAGGATTCCCAGGTGGGGCTTGACCTGGCGGACGCACTCAAGGATGTGGACCTCAAGGTTGGCACCATAAGTATAGGGGGGCTGGCCAAAGCAGCAGGCTCAATCCGCAACTGGTTCACCGCTTTCTGGCCCTCTATCGGCGGAACCGTCATCGTCTCCGGTGAGCAGGTCGTGGTGAGCTTGACGCGGCGAACTGCCGATGGTAAAACCAACACTGTAACCGCCTCGGCCGGGAAGAGCGAAAGTATTTACGCCGCCGAGGCCGCGAGCTTTAAGATGTACTATTTGATTGCAACAGAGACCGATGTCCCGAAGGCCGAAGCTGCCAATAAACTCCGCGAAGGGCTGAACCTGCTTGGACAATACCTATCAGGCAGAACCCCCGGCAGTTTGAATGCAGCATACAAAGCCTTTCGCGAAGTCCAGATAGAAAACCCGGCCTTCGATGAAGCATATCTCTACGAAGGCATCACCCTCGATTTATTGGAACGCCACGATGAGGCTGTAAAGAGGTTTCACTACCTCGCTCAACCTGGGAACACCTCGAACGAGAAGCTTCGCGAAAAGGCGCGCTATAACGAGGCGGTTTCCCGATTCAGAAGTTATAATCCTGAAAAGTTGAACGAAGCGATAGAGATGCTTGGTGATCTGACAGGAGCGAATCCGAGTGTCGAAGAGTTGGTTGCTTCCCCCATCAAAGCTCTGTCTTACGCGGCAAAAGCGAACGCCATAGCACATAAACCAATATTCTGGCAGGAGTTCTTGAACCTGCTTCCAGAATATAAGAATGAACCTGTAATTCTTCAGCGAAAGCGGGATAGGGGAGAAGAGGTCGGAAAGTGGGTTGCTGAAGTAGAAGAGATCACTAACGAATTGGAAGAGGTGTGCGCGCAGGCCGCCAGTAACCAGACCGCATGGGACAGTGTGACTCTCCGTCAGTTGAGATGGGCGATCGAAAACGCCCGCGGGAATATCTATCTCAACTATGCGAAGAGCTTCCTTCATCGCCCGCACCTCGAGGGAGCCGATGAGGAAAACCAGCGCCGAGAGCATTTTGAGAAAGCGTATGCAGCCTTTCAAAACTGCGAGATGATTTTGCCGCCGGGTGTGGAAACGCTCACCAATCTCGGGACAGTCCTCTCAGAGCTTTCCAGACAAGATGAGGCCCGCAAATACCTGGAGCGTGCTATAGAGTTGAACCCGCAATATGAATATGCCTACTATCGCCTGGCCCAGACCTGGGAGAAGGAGAATAACATCTATAAGGTGGTGGAGGCGCTCAGGAAGTTTCGTAGCATTAAGACTCCGGGCATCCCCGGTTTCCAAGAGCTATACAAAAAGTATGGAGTTGCTTAGGCCCGGACATAATCTTTATGCGTAAACCCCGGCGATGGCGTAAGGAGTTTCCCTATTACAAGGTCCAGGTGTTCGACGACGTGGTCAGCAGTTGGAAAGACGAGCGCAGAGCATTCGACACGGTTGAAGCCGCACAGGAGTATATAGCCGAAAAAGTAGCGCCCATGTCTGCGCGCATCGTTATCGTCGAACGAGATGGCCGCCGCGTGCTCGATACCTGAATTCTCAAACCTGCATCAGACTTCGACTCAAAGGCTGAAAGTGGAACGTCCGGGTCTTTCAATCCCGGTCTATGCGGATGCCTGATGGCGCGCTGCAAGTTGGCCGCAGGCGGCCGATATGTCCTGGCCTCGCGGGCGGCGGATGAATGAAGGCAGGCCCGCGCCGGTCAGTATCTTTTGAAACGCAAGTATGCGCTCCATAGAGGATGATCGGTAAGGAAGCTCAGGGGCCGGGTTGTGCGGTATCAGGTTCACTTTGGCGCGGATGCCCGATAGCAATCGCACAAGCTCGCGCGCGTCGCGGTCGCTGTCGTTTATTCCGTCGAGCATGACGTATTCGAAAGTCAATCGCTCGCGCTCGCCTAATGGATAAGACCGGCACGCCTCTATGAGTTGCTTGAGCGAGTACTTGAGATTGATTGGAAAAAGCCGGTTGCGAAGCTCGTCGTTTGCAGCGGTGAGAGATATGGCAAGCCGAGGGCGCACCTCTTCGCGGGCGAGGTCGTATATTCGAGGGACTATGCCTGCCGTAGATAGCGTCACCCGGCGCGGCGCTATCCGAAGGCCGTCGGGGTCTGCAAACAACCGGACGCTCTTTATGACGCTATCGTAATTCAAGAGCGGCTCGCCCATGCCCATCATCACTATGTTGGTCCCGTGCGGCGGCTCTATCCCTTGCCCGTATACTTCGTTCAACACGATAATGACCTGCGAGACTATCTCGCCCGCCGTCATGTTGCGCCTCAGTCCCATCACTCCCGTCATGCAGAAGTCACACGCAAGCGGACAACCTACCTGACTCGATATGCAGACGGTATCGCGGCGCTCTTCGGGCATAAAGACTGCTTCCACCTCGCGGCCGTCTCCGAGTTTCAACAGAAAGCGCCTCGTCCCGTCCGAAGAGATGAAGACACTCTCTACTCGCGTGTGTGTTACTACGGCTCGCTCATCGAGCAGTCGGCGCAGGGTCTTGGGCAGGTCGGTCATCGAATCGAAGCTAGTGACCCGGCGGCGATAAATCGAGTCGTGGAGTTGTCGCGCGCGGTATGGTTTTTCGCCCATCGCGGTCATAAACTCGCGCAGTTCGTCAGCGGTGAGTCCGAGCAGTTCTATTCTTTTGTCCGTCGCAATGTCGCTCATTTTTCATGTATGGGTGGCCCTCTGTGGCCACCCCTCATTGAAGGCCATCTAATTGAATGCCATCAAGGGGCGACCATCGTAAGGTCGCCCGTACATGTACATGCCTTCAGATTATCACTCAGCCTTGAGCGTTATGTGAGTGATTTCAGGAGGCGCGTTGATCCTTATGGGCGGGCCGGTGGTGCCGAGTCCGCGATTGACGTAGAGGTGCGAGTCTCCTATCCTAAACAGCCCCGCAAGAAACATCGTGACCATACGCGCAGGGGTCAATATCAAATCACCTATCGTCAGAGCGATCTGACCGCCGTGAGTGTGGCCCGCGAGCACGAGATCGATCCCTAGCCGCGCCGCTCGATCAAATGTGTCGGGCGAGTGCGAAAGCAAGACGGTAGTCCCTTCGAGAGAGATGCCTCTGAGCGCGTCATCTAAACTCGATTGCTCAGACCTCCGGCCTATGAAGTCGACCCCTATGACGTTCAGGCGTGCGCCATCAATGTCTACACAGAAGTTTTCGTTCCTCAGCAGCTTGAACCCATACTCAGCAAATCCGCGAGCGAGCGCCCTTTCAGAGCGGCTGAAAATGTCGTGATTGCCGAGGCATCCGAACACGCCGTGCTTCGCCTCAAGCGCGGAGATGGCTTTTATGAACGGAGCTACCTGTTTGTTGCTCGTGGAGACGAAATCGCCCGTCAGGGCAACGAGGTCAGGCCTCAGGCTGTTGGCGATTTTAACGTATTCGCTCATGCGCGATTCAGGCATGAACATACCCGAATGCACGTCGCTCATCTGCACTATGGTCAGGCCGTCAAGCTCAGAGGGAAGGCCCTTGATTGGAACGATGATCTTTTCGACCACCTTGCGAGAACGGGCCGCGACCGCGCCATAAGCTGAGACTGCAAATGGCATGGAGGCCATCGCCATGAGGGCCATCTGTAAAAAGCGGCGGCGAGACAGATCGAAAACCTGTATCGTAGCTTCACGTTCCGCGCCGCTTCGTTTGCGCCTGAAGAATTGAACGGCAGCGAAAGCGGCCATGCTGATCGGGGCGGCGGTCGCAAAGATGAGCGAGCCGAGGGTCCATACGAAAAACACATACCCGAAGGGTCGCATAAGGGATTCGTATTCGGGCGAAGGCGAATATATGGAAACCTCGCGCGGGTTGAAAACCCCCTCGATCACAAAGACCATGAGAGGAACATTCACAATAAAGATGAAGGCGATGGCCGTGATGGAGAGCAGCTTTTCTTTCGGCTTCTGAAGCTCCATCGAACGGATTATTCGAATGAAGGCGCGAAGCACATAGAGTTGCACAGCGACGAGCAACGCTGAAAAGACCAGTCGGCCCGCCGCTATGAAAAAATTTGAAGCGATAAATCCGAATACTTCTGTCATAACTTCGTAAACCTGCAATAATTATGATAACGCATCGGGCAATGATTTACCCATAATCAAAGTCCCTGGAGCGCACGCTTCCGAAGAAAGAAATCTTTAAGCGTGCTTGGTTTGCACTACAGCCGACTTACGAGAAAATCGACTTTACTTCAAGGCAAGCAGGCAAGATGCTGAAGAAAGAAATCTTTATAAGAAAGAAATCTTTATGCGCTCCCAGGATAACTCTTTCCCTTATGTAATTTCAGGCAAGAGGTGGTTCTCCATGAAAGAGAAGTGGCCTCCCTTTCCGACTATGATGTGGTCTACCACGCGGATGTCTACGGTGCGGGCGGCTTCCGAAATCGAGCGGGTCAGGCGTTTGTCTTCGGGCGAGGGGTCGGGGTGGCCGCTCGGATGATTGTGTATCAAAATCAGGCTGGCCGCGTGACACGCGAGCGCCGCTTCTATGATGCGCCGGGGATATACTACCGCGCGGTCTACGGTCCCTTCGTGAATGATCTCGCTTCCATAGACTTCGTTCTTGACGTTCAGATAGATCACCATGAAAGCTTCGTGCGGCAGGCCCGCAAGTTTCACCCGCGCGAAATCTAGCACCGCCTGCGGCGAAGAGAGCGCGTCCCTGCGCTTCATCCTCTCTGAGAGATACGCGCCGCAAAGCTCTTTCACAAGTCTTATCAGCACAGCCGATGCAGGTCCGAGTTCCGGGAACGATTCGAGGTCTTTCTGGCTTGCGTCCAACACCCCTGAGAGACCGCCGAATCGTTTGATGAGTTCTTTGGCCGCAGACTTTACATCCTTTCTCGGAATGGCGTAAGTCAACAGAAGCTCTACAAGCTCGTACTCTTGCAGTCCATCGGCTCCGGCTTTCTGGAAACGCTCTCTGAGGCGCTTCCTGTGATCGAGATAATGGGGTTTGTCTTCCATAGACGGCTACTCCATAGAACGAACCCTCCCTTACGGTCGGGCTACTGAATATCCACCGGCGCATCGAATATCAGCGATTTGAACCGGTGATAGAGGTACGACACGGTCAGGAGTATCAATCCCAACCCGATGAATGAAAATATCCGATACAACGTCTCAAGGAATGATAGATCGTAAATGAATATCTTCAAAATGCTGATGCCGAAAACCAGTATCGCAAGCATGCGAAGCGCAGGCCGCCGCCGCATTATGCCCAGGCCCACGAGCAATATCGAATACAGAAGCCACCCTACCGATAACGACAGATGCTTGAGGTCCGTCAATCGCTTCAACTCCATCGAAACATCGATTGAACCCGCCATATCGTACAGGCGAGAGATTGCGCTTTGAAAATGATCCCATGTCTCGACCGTTATCAGTTCGAGTATCAGCAGAGCGATAACTATATTGAAGACACCGACCCATTTGCGCAACCAATGATACTCCTTTTGTCCGCCGCGCATCCACCACAGTTGCGCCGCCAGCCCTGCGACTATGAAGAGAAGCGCGGCTGCGCGAAAATTCGTAAGCCGCGCGAAGCTCTCAAGCGGCTCGAAGCGGACCCCTCTCGCTGCGCCAAGCAAAACCGCCAGAACTACCGCTATCAGCCCGCAGTGGAGAAAGGGCGAAACGCGCTTTCTCATCCCCAGCCATATAAGCGGCAGCGAGTAAGCCATCCATCCGACCGCTATCGTCATATCGCGCTTGAACGCGAGACCGATTATCTCTGCGCCCGAAGACGCCGCCATGTGGTGCCGGAAATAATCATACGCCTCTGTCGTATACAGAGTGAAAAGGAGCGCGCACCATCCATATAAAATCGCCGTCGCCGCTTCGCGCGCCCAGGAGTACGCTCGCCCTTCGTTTTTCAAAAACCATACGTGGGCTGCGAGGGCGCAGAGCATGAAGCCGAACGACATGGCGCGGAAATTGAATCCCCATCTGAAGCTTTCAATCGGCACATAAGAAATGCCGCTCATCACTCCCCACACTACCGCGCAGGCCATAGCCACAAGGCCCGATTGAATGATGGGTAAAAGCCGTTTTCTCAGCCCGTACCAGACTATTGGCAGTGAAGCGGCCATCCACACAATCGCTATCGTGAGGTTGCGGGCGAACTCTATGCTCGCGCCCGCGCCTGTGGGCGCACCAATCTGCTGATGGCGAAAAAAGTCGTTCGCCTCTGCCGCGCACAGAACGAATAAAACCGCGCACCAAGAATAAAGAGCCAGGGCGCGCGCCCCTTTGATCCAGTCATAAACCTCGCCGTGAATCTTCAGCCATCGGGCATGCACGAGCAATCCCGCAAGGAGCGCGATTAATGCCGCCACACGGACGTTCAGCACGGGCGCGAACCCTTCGATGGGAGTAAACCACACGCCTCGCACCCCGCCCAGAATCAAAGAAAAAGAGAGCACTGCGAGACCACAGTTCAGCACCGGCCGCAAACTCTTTTTCAATCCAAGCCACACGAGCGGAAAAGAGTACATCATCCATACGAGGGCCAGCGCCAGGTAGCGATGGAATCGAAAGCCGACCTTCGATTCTTCGGGCGCTCCGGCCATCCAGCGCAGAAAATGATCGTTAGTCTCTACGGTGAATAAAATGAAGAGAAGGCCGCAACAGCCGTAGAGAAGCGCATCGCTTACCAGACCATCTCTATCTCCTTCGTCTTCGCGTTTGAGCAACCACGCGCTTGCGCACATGGCAGCCGCGAGAGTCGAAAACGCGAGGGCGCGATCGTTCAACAACAGCTCGAAGCTCTCGATAGGTGAGTAGATGAAAGCCGCTCCTGCGGAGAGGAGTTTCGAAAAGGCGAGCGCGAAAAGCATGAGCGCCCCCGCTTTGACATAGCGCAATTTCCAGCGCCCGGCGCACCAGATAAGAATCACAGCTTCTACAGACCAGTAGAAGACCGTTATGAACCCTTCGAACTCGATAGCCGTCGCCAGCACGAGAAGCGCCATCGCCGTCACTAAGTGGCGCGCGAATATCAGCCCGTCAAGCGACCGGCCTCGTTTGATGGCGAGCGCGGTTGAGAAATAGACCGCCCCTATAGCGAGCGTCACTCCACCCATCCAATCGGGATAAAGTTCGGCGATGATCGCGTACATCGCCGCGTAATAAAAGACCGCGTTGAAAGCGCCCGCCACCTCTCTTATTTCAGGGAACGCGCTCGCACGCGCGAGAGCGCGATAAATGTCGAGCGCATAAAACAAGCCCCAGAAGACGGTCAAAAACAAGACCGTCACCGCGAGGTCGGCCGGGGTGTAGAACTCTTTGTACCAGAGCAGATATACGAGCCAGGTGGCCAGAAAGGTTAGAGGTTCGAGCACGGCCCATCGGTCTTTTCTCGCGGTGATTGCAAGCAACCCGGCGTCGAGAAGGGCTATGTAAGTGAACAGCCCTATTTCATTGGCCTGCCCTGTGCTCAGAAGAAAAGGCGTAAGGAACCCGCCCGTCCAGCCGAGGAACGCCACCGCGAAAGAATCGTACTTGAATGCTTGAAAGAAGGTGACGGTTGTGACCGCAGCCATCATGGCGAAAGCAAGCGATTGCGGCACGAGATGATAAAAGTTGAACGAAGCGTAGACCGAAAGGTAAAGGATGGCGATCCCTGCGCCGACCAGCCCCTGTGCGAAAATCTGAAACTCACGTCTGTGATAATAAGCTCCTCCGAACAACAACCCCGCGCCTGTAAGGATGCCTATCATTACGCGCACGGGCGGCGTTATGAGGTTGTTGCTGAATGCGTACCTGAGGAAGAAACCTATACCGATTATGAGCGCGAGCGCGCCTATGCGATTGAGCAGCTTTCCGCCTATGAGCGACTCCCATTCGGCCCTCGTGCGCGAAGGCTTGGGAGGGGGGAGCGTCGGCGGCGCAGGCGTAGATGAGCGTTCAGACTTTTCGGCTGTATGAGTCAGAGGAGCAGTCTGAGACGCGCTTTCGGTTTGAAATGCGGCCGGACGGGTCACGGGCGCTTTGAACTCAGGCGGCGCGGGTGATGATGGTCTGAGAGGCGAGGTCACTGGCTCAGGTTTCGGGTGAGGAGTTTGCGGGGCAGCCGCCCGTTCCTTTTGTGCCAGGACGGACGGGGCGGGCGAAGGTTTCGCTTCAGGCGGAGTTAATAAAGTCCTCAGCCTCCGTATCTCCCATTCCAACTCGTCCACTTTCACCGAAAGCCTGTTGATCTTGCTTGTGTAGCCGATCACAACGACGAGCAATGCCGGAGAAGACAAGATGACCAGAATGACAAAAATATAAAAGCATCCTTCCATAAGAATCTCCCTGACAGTCAGCCGGACGGCAAAGCGAATCGAATTTCACCGCCGGGAAAGTTTACGCTTCGTGTCGAATGCGAACCGGAAGCCATACTACGGGGCGGCGTGAATCAATAATACTTGTTTCATACGAACCTTCCGGTTGAAATGGAGAGTCTTGAAGAAAAAAGTCTTCCCTTTGAGGAAAAAATCTTCCCTTTGAGGAAAAGTCTTCCTTTTGAAGAAGGCACAGGGTCAACACGCACAGGCAATTTTCACACGCAACGGCTTTGGATGACAATAAGCATAAAAGGTTGGGTGAAGAGAGACTGATATTTTGATCGCGTTAAGCGGGCAGATTGATCGAGTGCCTGATGTCCAGGATTTTACCCTTTCTCTACCCGAACTGGCATAGTCGTTGCTTGAAGTAACCATGACAGTGGATCGAAGTGGCTAGACTCGCAGGTAGCCGAAAGTAAGATCATCACTGACAGGGAGACGATAATGCTGATTGTAGCAGCCTTGATATTGACAGTTGTAGTTTTGAGTTACTTTATGAAGACTGGCCAGCCGCAATTGATCGGGCCACGCACATCTCTTGTGGAGATGGGCGTTCAGATAATATGCGGCGACTGCTCCGGCGATAATGCAATGCCTGTAAAGACTTTCTTGAATCGCTCTGGCAATTGCGACCGGTGCGGAGGCCGCAGCTATGTACTGGCTTCCGAACTCGCTTTGCGTTTACTACACAGAAGGCCCTTAGAGCCGACGCAACTCCACAGCGTGCCGAACAAGAGTCGTGTTCTTCCCTTCGAAGGGCGTAAAACAGGAGCGAATCGAACCCGCACAGTCGCCGTTTAGGCGGCCTCATTGTGAACACGGTCCCTCTGAAACCCTCCCGTTCGCCGCGTGGTCAGGCTCTGACGACGTGGCACGATTAGACATTGCGTGACAGAAAACTACATTTCATATTTATTCGATGTCGCTCCTTATAAAAGCCTTCGTGATACTACCCTTTGCCATCAAACGGGATAGCTGTTACGGCACAATGCTTGCACCATCAAACTACGGAGTTACGCGGTCGAAAAAATCAGTGGTGTTGTAAATAAAAGACTTACGTATACAGTGACGCCCGTAAGTCATCAGACTCCAAGCTGACCGCGTAACTCCTTATAGAGAAATCAGGTCTTCAGTGATGCCATCGGCATCAGGGGGTGAAGTTGCTGTCGGATGCTGTGCTTGGGATGTTGCTTTTTCGAAGGAAATAGAATGATGTTCTGGACCATTATAACGATTCTTCTGGCTTTGTGGATGTTGAGCCTTATTGCCAACGTGGGCGGGAACCTGATTCACCTGTTTCTACTTGTAGCAGTAATTCTCTTTCTTGTGCGGATATTCTCCGATCACCAATCGACGGTTTAGAATTCCAGCGAAGGGTCTTCCGCGCGATACTCATCCAGCTTGCGATAGAGCGTCCTGCGATCCATGCCAAGCATCTCGGCGGCGCGCGATTTGTTGCCGTCGGTCTCACGCAATATTTCCAATATATACTCTCGTTCGAGTTCGCGCAGCGTCCAGCGCCGATGGCGCGATTGTGCCACAAGCGTGGCAACCCCTCCCCCTGTGCGCACACGTTCCGGCAGGTCTTCGGGCGTGATCGAAGAGCCGCGAGCGAAGGCCACCGCCCGCTCGACCGCATTCTCAAGTTCCCTCACGTTGCCCGGCCAGGAGTATGTTGTAAGGATGGCGAGGGCTTCGGGCGAGACATCTAGGGGTTCGCGTTTTGCGGCTTCGGCCGTTTTGTTTATGAAATGCTCGACCAGGAGCGGGATATCGAAGGACCGCTCTCTGAGGGCCGGAACGCTCAGGTGAATGACGTTCAAACGCCAGAAGAGATCCTCTCGAAAACGCCCTTCCTGAACGTCACGTTCCAGGTCGCGGTTTGTGGCCGCCACAGTCCGCACATACACCGTGTGCTCGCGGTCCGCGCCCACGCGGCGGATCGCTCCATCCTGTAAGGCGCGCAAAAGCTTGGGCTGAACAGGGGGAGGCAGTTCGCCTATTTCGTCGAGAAAGAGCGTGCCTCCGTCAGCCGCCTCGAATAACCCTGCACGCGCTTTCTTGGCCCCTGTGAAGGCTCCGCCCGTGTGTCCGAAGAGTTCGGCTTCGATCAACTCGGACGGGATCGCCGAACAATTGACGGGCACGAACGCCCCCGTGCGGTCCGACATCTCATGGATCGCCCGCGCCACAAGTTCCTTGCCCGTGCCCGATTCGCCCGAAATCAAAACGATGCTGGCGCTGCGCGCGGCCATCGTTATCTGCTCGAACAGTTCTCGTATCGGACGCGACGCACCTATTATTTGCGCAGGCGTGGCAGGCGTTTCGCGGCGGAGGCGCGAACGAGCGCGCTGGGCTTCGGTGCGTGCGAGCACCTCCTCGACTATAAGTAAAAGCTCGCTGGTCTCGAAAGGTTTGGTGAGGTATTGATAAGCGCCTGCCTTGACCATCTCGACCGCCTGCTCGACCGAGCCGAAAGCGGTGATGACGATGACGGGGGCTTCCGGGCGATATTCGCGCATGGCTGCGACGAGTTTGTCTCCCGTAAGCTCAGGCATCCGCACATCTGTGACCACGAGATCGATTATCTCGTGCTCGCGCTCGATATGAACCATAGCCGCCCGACCGTCTGCCACGGCCACGGTTTCATAGCCTGCATCCTCCAGGACTTCCTGGAGGAGGTCGCGCATATCGACTTCATCTTCAGCCACCAGTAACCGTGCTCTCATTTTGATTGATTCCTTTTTCTGCCGCCTCCATCTCCCGGCTTTCGAGAGCATCGGACGCGACGGCTGTCAAGGCTTCGGACCTCGGCAGGTAAACTGTAAGAGTTGCGCCGCCCGACTGGTTGTTGGCCGCCTTGATCTGGCCCCCATGCTCTTCGATGATGCGGCGCGCAACCGATAGTCCGAGACCCATCCCTTTTCCAACGTCTTTGGTAGTATAGAACGGATCGAAGATATGCGCGAAGTGTTCGGGCGCGATGCCGACTCCGGTATCGGAAACGCGCACGGCGGCAAGCTGCGAATTGTCTCTGGCCGCTCCGGTTTCGACGGTTTCTATACGCAGGCGTCCGCCCGCCGACATGGCATGTACGCCGTTCAGACAGAGGCTGAAAAAAACCTGGCGCATCAACTCCTGATCCACTTCGATCCATATATCTTCATTTATATCGACTTCGACCTCGACAGCGACGTTCGCCGCATCCGTCCCGATTCGTTGAAGCGCGCTTGCAACAAGGCCCGCAAGGTTCACAAGCTCGCGGTTCAGCTTGTAAGGATGGGCGAGGTGGAGGAGTTGACGCACGATGTGCACTATGCGCGCGACCTGAGAACGAATGATGCTGAGATTGCGCTGCCGCACCTCTATCCCTGCATTGGGCCGCGACAGCATCTGTTCGGCGCGCGCGTCTATGACGTTCAAGGAAGTGCCCATCTCGTGAGCGACCCCTGCGGCCAGGTAGCCGACCGAGGCGAGGCGTTCTTTGTGGCGCATCTCGCGCTCCATCTCTATGCGCTCTTCCGCTTTGCGCGCTATGACGAGGTTCTGCTCGGCAAGGTTATCTGCCATCCGGTTGAATTCGAGGGCGAGCTTTCTCAACTCGTTTCTCCCGCGCGGCAGAGGCACGCGATACGCGAGGTCGCCGCGCCCGAGCGTCCGAGCTCCCCGCAGCAACTCTCTTATGGGGCGCGAGAGGCTGTAGCGCGTCACAGCGAAGACGACCAGAAAGATGGCCGCAAGGAGCAGCGAAGTAATAATGGCCATATCGCGGCGTATGTAGGCGATGTCATCGAGAGGCTGTGAAATTTCGAAAACGCCGCGCTGCGGCTTTCCCAAACTGACCGGCATAAATATGGAGAAGACTTTCCGTCCGGCGATCGTGCGCACCACCCTTGCCGCCCTCCCGGTCGCGAGCACCTGCCGGACCTCGGGAGGCTCAGGCAAGCGGCTTGCGACAGAGGAGTCGGGCAAAGGCTGCATATGCCCTTCCTTGTCGTAGATGACCACCTTATGGATTTGCGAAAAATTATTCAGGCGTTTTAGCAGCTCCTGTAACCTTTCCGTTTGTCCTGTGCTATACAAATTTTCAAGTGCGGTCTGCAAACTCAGCGCGTGCGCGTACATCTCCTCTTGCCTGGCTGCGATCATCTCCTCTTCGCGCTCGCTCAGTATAAAGTAGCTCGCTATCACCATGACGCCGCCAACCATTATGGTTAAAAACAGAATCAGTCGGACGCCGATACTCATCGCCATTTATCTCCCACCAGCATCATAAACCATACTTTCATAACGTCTGCCCGATGAATAAGGCAAGGAAAGCCTGTTCGTACTAGTGGCATCTGTCGTCCCGGCCTGTGTCCCGGCTGCAATGCACTATTAGCGTACTAGACCGCAGCCGTCCCGGCAAATGCCGCCGATCCTATAATCCCGGCTTTTCAGCTAAACGAGGGGGCTGATTTACATCATATCCTGTCCTATACCGCCGAGCGGCGCAAGGCCGCCGTTACGCGCAGCCGACGTGACATCTCGCTTGCATAGGGAGGATGTCCTGCAAACTCGCGCTGCGAGTGTGGCACGTCGTGACATCGATGTGGCTTTCTGAGACAAACTCCTCTTTCTCTGGCAGGATCATGATGCCTCCAATTTATACAACCGGTTTGTACCACTTTCGACTTAAATAACCGTCTTCTTGGTGACGATCAGTCTAAACAATCCATTGATCATCCAGTGAAGCAACAGATAAAAGATCAGCGCAAAAATGTACGAAAGCCGCAATTGAAAGGCTCCGATGCCCGGCTCCGGCATCAGTTCTCGAAAAGGCCAAAGCAAAGGTGCCGTCACTCTGTCAATAAAGTTCTTAAATGCGTTGGATTCGCGCGCCGCGAGAAGCTCCAGAATTATCTCCAGGCCGATAAATGTATAAATCAGATAGAATATATAATCTATGACCTGCGAGACTCGCGCCACGCCTCTGGCGCGTTCGATTTCGGCCTCAGTCTGAGCGACTTCTTTTGCGGCCCTTTGCTTCAGTTGGTGCCCAACGGCGCTGAATCGTTCCTGTTCTGCCGTGTCGAAACCATCGGCCTCGCGCTCGATTTCGGCGTTGACCTCGCGGCGAAACTTGTCTTTAACTTCCTCGTGTTGCGCGACTTTGTGCGACTCATCGACAGCCAGCTTGTTATCTTCAACCATAATATATCACCCCTAAAAACGCCGGATCAGGTCTTCACAGAACCCGCCTTCGTGTAATAAGACTGAGCAGTCCCACGAATATGGCCGACCCGATTATCGACCATACGACCGGAAAAGTCTGACCTCCTATATTCAAAGCCAGCATCTCTCTCAGGCCGAGGGCGTTCGCTATCCACATCCCCAGCAATGCTCCTATGAACCCCAGAGCGACAGATACCAGGCAACCGCCTCTGCTGTAACCTACGATTGCTTGCCCCAAAGCGCCGCAGATGCCCGCTATAAACAACAGTATGATTAATGAAACTATGGTCATCAGCTTATTCCTCGACTATTTCGTTCAAAATAACATAGGCTCATCCCGGTATCCGCAATTCTTCTCAAAACTCAATGTTGCAAGAATAGTGCCAGGATGAGGAGCCAGGTCGCGGGAGCAGGAAAGAGAGGTTGACAGGCTGTGCCCAAAAACCATCCATACAGGCGTTCGATAGCTGTCGAAGCCTGTAGCGGCTTAGGGATAAGACGCGATCTGAGGCGGTTGATAGGAGAGGGCAGGAAAGCGGCCGAAAGGACTTCGCAGCCGATCAATCTTCGGCCAGTACCTCTGCCAGTGTTTCCAGGAGTTTGCGCGCCGTGTAAGGTTTCAGCAAGAATCTGTCGATGAGCGGCTCGACCGTCTCCGCGAATTCGATGTCGGCAGGGGTGCCGCTCATAGCGACGATCTTGACATCGGGGTTTATCCGTCGAATCGCCCTTATGGTCTCCAGGCCATTTAGATAGGGCATGATCATATCTGCCAGAACGACCCGTATGCGATCTTTCTGCTGAGAATAAGCCGATACTGCCCCATGCCGGGAATAGATCATCACTGCTTCCATCCCGTCGCTTGCGGTAAGTGTACGATAACCGAATGCTTCGAGAACTTCCTTAGTGATCTCCTGCACTGCCGCTTCATCATCGGCCACAAGTATCAGTTCGCCGTGTCCGGTCGGCAACTCAAGCGAGGGCTGTTCGACAGGGCTTTCCTGCATCGCTTCGGTGGCGGGAATGTATATTCTGAACTCCGTTCCCTTACCGACTTCGCTTGTGACGTCGATGAAACCTTTGTGGTCATTTACTATATTGGCCACCATCGCAAGTCCCAGCCCTGTGCCCTCGTTCTCTCTTTTCGTCGTGAAGAAAGGGTCGAAAATATTCCCCAATATACGGGCAGGAATTCCTGTTCCTGTATCGGCAACACGGATCGAGACGTACTGGCCGGGCCAGGCATCCTTGATAGCCTGCGCCTCGGTCTCATCGAGTTGAACATTTTCCGCTGCGACCAGCAGACGCCCGCCTTCCGGCATGGCATCGCGGGCGTTGACGCACAGGTTCATAATCACCTGATGCATTTGCACGACGTTGCCGATGGCGCTCCACAGGCCCTCCTCGATAGAGATTTCGAGGACTATCGATTTGGGCAACGTTCCTTTGAGCATCTTCTCGATTTCGTAGATCAGAGGTTGAAGTTGAAGCGTGATGCGTTTGTCTTCAGCGCCGCGAACGAATCCGAGCACTCGTTTGATCAGATCGACGCTTCGCTTTACGTTGTTCTGAATCGTCGTCAGGTGCCGCTGGGCGCTCTCATCGGCGACCTTGTTTCTCAACAACTGCACTGCCATGAGGATCGGCGCCAGGGCGTTCCCGAGGTCGTGAGCCATGCCGGCGGCGAAAGCGCCTATGCTGTCGAGGCGCTGTAAGCGGAAGAGCTGGGCCTCGATTTTTTTGGTCTTCGTTATATCGGCCATAATCACGAGGACGGCTTTAGGCTTGCCTGCTTCATCGCATATCAGAGACCATTTCTTTTCAACTATTACCTCATTCCCGTCTTTCGTAGTGAGACGCAACTCAGTGACATTCTCATAGCCATCGAAAATGGTCGCATTCAGTTGTAGGGGACCGGATGGGGTTTTTATATAGAGGAGTTCCCGGATGTTGCGCCCCGTAGCTTCCTCGACCGTCCAGCCGAACATACGCTCGGCACCCCTGTTCCAGAAAAGGACGCGGCCCGATATTTCTCGAACGAAGATGGCATCTTCGGACTCGTCGAGCATCTCGGTCAACTCGCGTATCTGCTCTTCGGCCTGTTTGAGGTTGGTGAAGTCGAAGGCCATTTCCATAGCAGCGATGGTGTGCCCTTGACGGTCTCGCACAGGCATCGAGTTGACTTTGATGGTTCCGCGCGTTCCATCGCCGCGCAGAATATCTATCTCCTGGTCTGTTATCGCTTCTCCTGTGCTCAGAGTCCGGGCGAGCGGCCATTCTTCGAGCTTATAAAGACTCCCATCCTTATGGAGGCCCCTTCTGTGGCCGAGTTCATCTCGGACGCTCGATTGCAAATCAGAGCGGCCCCAGAGAAGTTCGCTCTGGAGGTTGGCGAAAAGGATTTTGCCTTCTGCGGCTTCGGCGATGATTATGCCTGAGAGCGTCTGGCTCAGTAATGTTTCCAGCAGCGCCCGCTCGACCATGAACTCTTCGACCAACTGCTCATTTTTTTCCGCCAGTAACTGCATGGCTGCCATCGTTTCGGCCACGGAATCCGATATCGACGGGTCTGCCGACGGCTCACACGACAGGTCGAGCAACCTGGATGCGGCGAGGGCGGCTTTTTCGATTATCTCTTGTTCATGGTCGAATGGACGGCCATCGGGCACGACCGTGAATAAATTCCTGATGTGCCAAAATTCCGCTTCTGCCGATGGCTTCGATTCGGCCTGCCCTTCAGTTCGTTGACTTTTTTGTCGGCTCATTTCCGCCTCTCCTGCATTGGCGATGGTTTTGCGAGGGACAGACATGATTATCGCACTTCCGAAATCTCGAATAAAGCTGTCTTATGACTCTATGAGGGAATTATCAACTGCGTGAAAATACTAATATCAATAAAACCTGAAATAAAGGTGACGCAAAACAACTCCATCGAAGGGGAATTTTTTTCGAGAACCAGGGTTTTTTCGCAGAATCGGCTTTTATACTACAACCTTGTCTCTGCTTTCTATGACAGGCAACGCCTACCCCTCTCGCCCTTCAGGCTTTTTCTTCATTACATCTATGCTTTGAAATGTGCGGCTTGGAAGGTTGGCGAAGTGTTCGTTAAAGGAGTTAGCGCCGCTCCCCAAGCCCGCTAAACCCTTCTACTTCAACAACGCATCAAAACCTTCCAGGCCGTATGTGCTCTGACATGAGCTTGGATTTTATCACGTTATGATCGCTTCGGCATATAGGGAAGTAGAGAAAAGCCCTTAGGGATTTCCCTATTCAAATTCGGAGGGTTCGCCTCGCATCGGGTGAGCAGAGAAATCCATGTATTATATACTGCGCGC
>JAKEHD010000325.1 GCA_022615215.1 Blastocatellia bacterium | reverse complement strand
TAAGGTATCTCTTTCAAGGCTTCCTGAAATTTCAAGGAAGATTTCCTTATATCTAATGCCGGAATTCCGAATCTCTCTACGGCTTATCTCCCATGTGCAGGGCCGCGACTCCCCCGAACAGATTGTAATATCTCACATTGGAAAAACCAATAGTCCGCATCATCGTTGCCAGCGCCTCTTGATCGGGAAAGTCTTTGACCGAATCGGGCAGATAATCGTACGCAAATCCTGAGCCTGATACGGCGTTTCCTATGCGCGGGAGCACGCGCGTAAAGTAGAAGTCGAACAAACCGCGAAACGCGCGCGCGCGAGGCCGCGAAAACTCAAGCACAGCCGCGCGACCTCCTCTCTTCAACAGGCGGAATATCTCCCTGAGTCCTCCATCGATGCTTTCAAGATTTCTCAGGCCGAACCCGATAGTCACCACGTCGAATGCTGCGTCGGGCAGCGGCACACGAAGCGCATCCCCTTCGATTATCTCGACTGACGCTATCGAAGCTCCGACTTTGCTCATTGCAAGCTTCAACATCGGATGACAAAAATCCAGTCCTATGGTTTCGGCCCGCGCGCCCAATTCGAGCGAAAGGTCTCCCGTCCCGCAGCAGAGGTCGAGAGAGCGCGCGCCCGGTCGCTTCAGCACGTCCTCGAGCTTCCTGACCGTAAATTTGCGCCAGTGCCGGTCGACGTTGAACGACAGCGCATGATTGAGCAAGTCATAACGGGGCGCGATCTCTGCAAACATCGCCCTCACCATCGCAGCCTTGCCGGGGTTGTTTATGTTTGTTTCCATTGAAAACAGTCCACTGACCTGACTATGGCATCACAGTAACGGGACCGTTCTTCTTGAGCGCGCTTTCGAGTTTGCTCGACGGCCCGGCGACGACTACAGCCAGGGCCTGCGGCTTCAAATGATCTTTTGCGGCCTGTTGAACGTCGCTCGGAGTCACGGCATTCACACGGTCTACGAAGTTGAGCATATAATCTCGGCCGAGGCCGTAAAGCTCTACATCGAGAATGGCATCGGCAGCCCCTTCATTGGTTCGAAGTCGCTCTTGAAACCCGGAGATGATCTTCGACTTCGCAGCCTCCACCCGATCGAGCGCGGGCGAGCGCGTCTGAAGCTCGGACATCGCGGCGATAACCGCTTCGATAGCGCCGGCCAGATCGTCGGGCGATGATTCGATCTCGATCAATAACGATCCGGGCAGGATTCGCGGGTCCATCCCGGTCTTTATGGTTGCCGAAGCGATTTGCGAGTTCACACCGGCGAGCAGTTCGCCCATAACCGCCGTAGCGAAGTAGTCATCCGCGCGCCTCGAAATGCCGATCTGAGCTATGGCCGCGCGTGCGCGCATCGCGTCGGGGCGATCCAGTATTATGGAACGCCCCGCCATCAAGGGAGCGGGCGGGCGGAAGGTCGCAGGCACTGTTTCTCCCTTCTTCCATGCCCCGAGCAGGGTGCGGCCAAGCCGCGTTATCTGATCGGCGGTCACATCGCCCGTTATGACGAGCTCCGCGTTATTGGCCAGATAGAATCGTCCGTGATAGTAGGTCAGGTCTTCCCGCTTGATGCGCGAAATCGTTTCAGCAGTGCCGCGCGCGGGTCGGCCGAACGGATGCGTGCCGAAAACCGCTTCCAGGGCTTTACGCCTTGCGATTTCGGCATCTCCCTTCTCCTCCTCTTTCAAGGCGGCTATGCGCGCAGCCTTGAGAGCCTCCAGTTCCTTCGAATCGAATTTGGGATTTATCAAGAGGCGGCTCAGGAGATCGAAAATCGTGTCGAGAGCGCTCGACGGGCCGCTCAAAACTATATCGGTCGAGTCCCAGCCGACGGTGATGTTTACAGTGAGGCCCGCATCCTCTACGGTGTTTCTCAACGATTCGGCATCCAATCCCCCGCCGCCCCTGAGCAGCATTCCGGCCGTTATATCTGCAAGTCCTCCCTTGCCTGCAAGGTCGAACAACGCTCCGCTGTTTATACGCAATCCCGCCGAGACGCTGCCCGTCCCCTTCTGCTCGATCACGATCAATCGAAGCCCGTTCAGCAGCGAGTCCCTCTTCACTATAGGCAAGACGGTCCCGGCTGTCTGCGCCCTGCCATTAGATTCGCCCTGTCCTTGCTCACTTGCAGCGATATGATAAGGGCAGAACGAAAACAGAAGAATGCATGTCGGTAGAATCAACCTGTTCAAAACTACAACCCCCTCCCCTGGACAGATTTCGATCGAGTGCGTCGATAGAGTATTATAATCAGACTTTCAATATATAGAAAAGCCATGCCGGATATGATAAATTTGTCGGCTCGAAATCAAACCTGATGCGTGATTAGTACGTGGTCCGTTGCACGAAGGGTATTACTCTATCTTCTCCCAGGTCTCGCCGCTTGTGAACCGCGGACCACGGACTGCGGACCACGGACGGCTATCAGAATGTCTCACTTTTACATTTTGAGAACTATAGAGCGTCTCAATCTTTCATGTTATACTGTCCCTGCTCCCGGACAGCGCCCCGGCCCGGTGCGCAGGGTGCGCGAGTCGTTGTTGAATCTCCTCACTGGATGAGACGCTGGAGAATAGGATAAATGTATTGCCCTAGTTGCTCGACACAAGCCGTAGAAGGGGCGAAGTTCTGCAAAACCTGCGGCATGAATCTAAGCGTCATAACACAGGCGCTCAACGGCGGTGTGGTGGTCTCGGACCCCTTGCGCGACCGCGAATACAAACGCGCTCGAAAACAGATCAGCGACGGTATCCGGGGAACGGCGATCGGCGCGGCATTTCTCGTGGCCGCCGGGGCCGCTCTTTTCCTCATAAAAAATAATACGCCCGTCTATGCCATATCGCTCGCCCTCGCGCTTTTCGGCATCATACAATTGTTCCGCAGCATCGGTAACATCATCGATGCCAAGGTGGGTCCCAAACTGCTCGACCCGGAACTTCAACCGAGAGGAACGGGCAATCTCGCAACGCCTCAATCCTTATCATCCGCCTCTGTGACCAGTCGTCCGAGCCAGCGCCTCACGCCCGACCCGTCCGTGCGGCCGGCTCATACACGTCCCGTGAGCCTCGAAAGCTCGCCTGACGCGCCGACTCCAAAATCACCTCTCTCGTCCGAACTGCCGACACGCCTCGGGACGGGTCGCGTAAACCGCGAGCACTCTTCATCTCTGAAAAAACTCGATCAGGGCGATGACCTTATGTCGAAACTGCGCAATTGAACGAATCAGGGGCCGGGGTCAGCATCGCTTCGCTACGTCTCCGCATCCCGGACTCGTAATCGAGTAAACCGTCTCTGGTTTTCTTCTGCTCCTGCGGTACCCCTGCTCCCCTGCTTCTTTCATGCTCGTTGTTTGACACCTAAAAGCGGCGCGTTCTAAAATTGAGTTCGTGCTAAAGGGCAAGGAGAACCTCTATTGACGACGATTGTCTGTTGTGCTCTTTCTTTGATCCAGACTGACGAACCACAAGGAAGCACGCTCGCCGATTTATTGCTGAGGTCGAGTCCCCTGGCCAAAGGGGTGCTCATCCTTCTATTGATCTTCTCGGTGATTTCCTGGGCGATCATATTCACCAAGTGGGCTTCGCTCAGAAAAGCCGAACGGGCGACCAGGGAGTTTCTGTCGAACTTTCGCACGCGGTCCAAGCTTTCGGACGTTTACCTGGATTCGGAATCCATAAAGGAAAGCCCGCTCGCGCGCATATTCCTCGCGGGCTACAACGAGATAACGGGCCAGATGGGAGAAGGTGCAGCCAGGATTCGCAGCATGGACGCCGTAAGCCGCGTCCTACAGTCGGCCACAATAGCCGAGGTTTCGCAGATGGAGCGCAGCCTGACCTGGCTTGCAACCACCGCGAACGCCTCACCCTTCATAGGACTGTTCGGAACGGTGGTCGGCATAGTCATAGCGTTTCAGGGACTCAGTTCCGCCTCGGCCTCTTCCATTCAAGCCGTAGCGCCGGGAATAGCCGAGGCCCTGATCGCAACAGCCGCAGGCATAGCCGCAGCCGTGCCGGCGGCGATCTATTACAACCACTTTCTAAACAGGGTCAAGGTGCTGACGGCGACCATGGATCGTTTTTCATTGGAACTGCTCAACCTCGTCGAGCGCAATTACATCAAAGCGGATGTGTAACTCTTGCAGGTCTGGAATTTGAAGTTTCAAGTCTCCGGGCCTTAGATTCGAGATCGGCAGAGATCGAAAAATCCTTATGGCTTTTACAAATCAGCAGGGACGGACGCAGACTTCGCTCTCGGAAATAAACGTCACCCCTATGGTCGACGTTATGCTAGTGTTGCTCGTCATCTTCATGGTGACAGCGCCGATACTTCAAACGGGCATAGAGGTCAATCTGCCCAAGACGCGCGAGGGCCGCACGGAACAACCCGACTCGAAGTCCGTGGTCGTCAGCATAGATAAAGACGGCAATATATACCTGAGTACGCGCCAGGAAGCTACGCCCGTAAACGTCAACGATCTGCCCGACATGCTTAGAACCAAGCTCGGGGAATCGGGCGAGCGCAAGGTCTATGTCCGAGGCGACGGCGAGACGCCCTACCGCATCATAGCCTTCGTGCTGGACGTAGCGAAACAGGCGGGCGCAGAAGTCAGCCTCGTGACCGAACCGACTCTGAAGAAAAAATGACTGAGCTTGCGACATTGAAACCCGAACCCGGCAGCGATAAGCGATCGTCGCGCCTCGGCCTCACTCTATCGATAGCTCTTCACGCGGCCGTTTTAGCTGCCTTGCTCTTCTGGTTACACGGAGCGGGCACGACCGAAATCGTCGCCGCAGGGCCGGGCGAAGGCGGTGAGGGCGGAGGCGGCTCCATCGAAGTCGGGGTCGCTGACCCTACGGCCATACTGGGATTTGCCAAACCTCAGAACGTATCCTTCGAGGGCGATGAAGATAATCCCGTAAATAACGCGCGGCTCGAAACCGAACGAACCGAACCCGATCAGCCCGAAGCGCTTCTGCCGCCGACCGAAAAAGAATTGCCGAACCCCGATGCCGTAAAGACTGATCGCCCCGTCGCCCCTCAACAGGAGAAGATATTCACGGGCAGAGAGGAGCGCGGAAAATCACAATCCAAGACCGCACAGGCAGGTCGCAGCTACGGCAGCCCAACGCCCGCCATGGCGGGCGGCATAGGGATAGGCTCTGGCGGAGGATATGGAACAGGCACGGGATTGCCGGGCGGCTCCGAGTACGGGCGGCGGATTCAGAGCATACTCAGTCGCAATTATAATCCCCCCGGAGTTGAAACAGACGGGGTGCAGTACGTTATCATATTACTTCGCATTTCGCGCGACGGGCGTATACTGTCGGTCTCAGGCGGCCGCGTATCACCTGCCTTCATCAAGCAGCGCAGCCGTCTAGACCTTGTGAACCGCGCAGCCGAACGAGCGGTTATCGCCGCCAACCCGCTGCCGCCGTTCCCGGCCGGGTTTTTGACCGGCGCGCAAGTAGCAGTGGCGGAAGTCTGGTTCCGCTACCCGAAATGATTCTTTTGTCCGTAGTCCATGGTCGGTTGTCCGTTGTTTGCCGGATAACGAAGACCTCAGTGATAAGGACTTTACCTGTAAGCCGGTGAATAAATAGCAAATTGCAGGTATAAACGATCTCAGGAAAAAGTTGCAACGGACAACTGACAACGGACTAATCAGAGACAGCAGATTAAATAATTATGAAGCACTTACTCTTATTTATTTTTTTGACGGCAGCGGTAAGCGCCCCGTCCGGCGGAACCGGAACCGCTGCGGTCGTACCGCCGCAGCAAGACCCGCCGCCTGCGCGCGACGATCTCAGGTCACAGATAGGCACGATCATCGTAACGCCGGGCAACGGTCCGAATCTCGCCCTTGCGGATTTCGTGGCCCGTTCGGCGGGACTCGATGCGGAGGTCGATACTTTCAATCAGGTCTTGATGGCCGATCTCGATTTTGCCTCCGTAGCGGGGATAGTGGGCAAGAGCCTCAACCCGAAAGCCCTCGTTCCCGACCCCGCATCCTTGAACTTCGAAGAGTGGAGCGCGGACCCTACGAAGGCCGATTACGTCGCTTTCGGAAATCTGCAAAGCGGCGGGGGCGGCCTCGTCTCTGACACATACCTCTACGATGTCAAGACCAAACAACAATTGATAGCCTCGCGCCATGCAGGGGATGCGCGGCGAATGGCTCATGAATTCGCCGATGAAATAGTAAAGCTGCTCACGGGCCGCGACGGCATAGCCACATCCAAGATCGCTTACGTCAGAGGCGACTCGATAAGCGTGATGGACTATGACGGATTCAATTCGCGAGGCTTCGCAAGCGACGGCCCGCTGCTTCGCTTTCCGCAATTCTCGCCCGACGGACGTTACATTGCTTATGTCAGCTTCAAAACGGGAGTGGCGAACATAGTCGTCCGCTCTTCGTCGGGCGCGCTCCTCGGAGGCACGAACTTCAATTCCACGACCTCGTCGCCCACCATATCGCCCAACGGCCAGTTGGCTTTCAGTTCGGCGATCAGCCGCGACGGGTCTATGGAAATTTACGTTTCCGATCTCAACGGGGCGAATCCCAGACGCCTCACGCGCACGAACAAGACCGTAAACATATCGCCGAGATGGAACCCGGCCACAGGCCGCGAAATCGCTTTCATATCAGATCGCGGCGGCTCGCCCCAGGTCTACGTTATGGACGCGAGCGGGGCCAATCAACGGCCGCTCATAGCGCGAGGCGGCCACTCGGATTCGCCTTCATGGTCGCCCGACGGCCGCTATATAGCTTTCACTTACGGGGGCGCGGGCAGCTATCAGATATTCGTCGCAGATGTGGCGACGGGCCAATTGCTTCAATTGACCTCTCGGGGAAGAAATCAGAGTCCGACCTGGTCGCCCGACAGCAGGCATATAGCATTTCATTCGAGCAGGTCGGGCAGGTGGGAGATTTGGCAAATGCATATAGACGGCACGGGTCAGCGCCAGATTTCTCGCGGCGGCGGACGTTTTCCAACGTGGGCAAAGTAACCCATAAGAAAGGAGCTTTGACATGACAAAAAGATTTTCAAGATCATTCGCGATCATATTCACAGTCGCATTGCTCGTGGGAGTGGCCGGCTGTAAAAAGCCGAAGGTCCAACTCGATGTCTCGCACAATCGCATTCAACAGGGAGAAGACGTGCGAGTCAACTGGACATCGAAGGACGCCAAAGAGGTCACGATAAACGGCGAAAAGGTCGACGCCGTCGGCTCGAAGGTCTACACGCCCGACAACACGACCACCTATACGGCCGTGGCAAAGCGAGGCAAAAAAGAGGCGCGCGACAGCAAAGTGGTCGCGGTCGCGGCCCGTCCTCCAAAACCTACGATTACCGTATCGGTCGACCAGGGCGCTATCGAGCGGGGCCAGAGCACGACCCTCAGATGGAACGCCATAAACGCCGAGCAGGTGACGATCACAGACCTCGGCACAGTGCCAAACGGTGGCTCGCGCGCCGTCAGCCCCTCGCAATCGACGACCTATACGGCGACGGCAACGGGGCCGGGCGGCACGGATTCGGCCTCCGCCCGACTGACGGTGACTGAGCCGGTCAACCCTGAAACAGGGGAGCGGCCACCCGCGAATCCAACAGTTCCGGGCGTTGCGGAGGTATTCCGTCAGAAGGTGCGGGAAATCTTCTTCGACTATGACAAGGCCGATCTGAAACCCGAATCCAGGGATACTCTCCGCACAGCGGCCGCCTGGCTCACCGAGTCGCCGAATCGTTCGATAGTCTTCCGCATAGAAGGCAATTGCGATCCGCGCGGCACAGAGGAATACAATATAGGACTCGGCGAGCGGCGCGCGCAGGCAGCCATGGAGTTCCTTATCTCTTTAGGCGTCGACTCATCGAGAATACAGACCGTCAGTTACGGCGAAGAACGTGCTCAGGGCACAAGCGAAGGATCGCCTTACTCTCCGCCTTCATTCGCGCACGACAGGCGCGATCAGTTCATCTACGTCGGCGGAGGCTCCCGCAATCCCGAACCGATCACATTGTTCTTCGATATGCGCGCGGGCGGCGAGCAGTAGACGAAAGGCAGGAGGCAGAAGGCAGAAAGCAGCAGACGGCCGGCAAACAGCGGCTAATAAGCAGAATTGTTTTCTGCCTTCTCGATCAAATATCAGGAGTTCATCATGAAATCGAAACTTGGCAGCATAATGGTAATGGGCGTCTTGTTCCTTGCGGTATTCGGCACGCCCGGCGCGAGCGGACAGAAGATCACTGAAAAAGACTTGAAGATCGCCATCGACGAGTTGAAGAACGAAGTGGTCGTGCTCTCTCGCCAGGTCCAGACCATGCAAGACAACATGAACCGCCACAGCGGGCAACTCGACGCTCTTATCACGCAGATAATAGACAATGTATCGGCCATACGTCAGGCCCAGAGCCGCGTGTCTGAAGCGTCTAATAGCGCCATCAGCGGAGTCAACGGAGTCACTGCGCAATTATCTTCGACCAACCGGCAAATAGATCGCCTCTCCGAACAACTGGCCGAACTCAAGAAGATGGTCGAGAACTTGCCCAAACTGCCCGCTTTTTCGGAGGTCAATCCGGGCAATCCCGAACAGCTTTTCGCCGCCGCTTATGCAGATTACAGTCGCGGCAACTACGACCTGGCCATAAGCGAGTTCACTCAATACTATGAGACATACCCCTCCAGCGAGATGGCCGACAATGCCAGGTACTGGAAAGGCGAGTGCCTGCTCGCAAAGCGCCTTTACCATCAGGCGATAGCCGAGTTCGACATCGTCATTCGGGACTTTTCGAAAGGAGACAAAGTCCCTGCCGCCCGGTTCAAGAAAGGCATGGCATTGCTGGAGATAGGCGATCAGGAAGCTGCGCGCGCAGAATTCCTACTCATCATCAAACATCACGCGACCAGCACTGAAGCAGGCCTCGCGCGCCAGCAACTCAACGCCCAATGAGCGATTGGCGGTGAGAGAACGGAGATTGTCTGAAAAAATTCCGCCGAGCCGCAAGCGTCACCCGATCGCCCCCCGACGTTTGCTCAAAGCCTCCGCTATACGTTGCATTGCAGGATAATGCCAATTAACCTGGCCGGTTCGACATTAACGGCCGCCGCGCAAAACCGGTAGCCCTCACAATCGGAAAACCGCAAGGGACCGACAGATTCCGTAGAGGCTGTCGGGTACGATGTCAGACACGATAAGAGCAGGAGCCATTCAGTTTTTGCGGATGAGACGACGCTTTCCATCACCTGTACATCAGCCTTGATTTAGCGGTCGACTTTTTGGAACCATCCCCACATCATCTTATGCGCCCACCGGGTCAGGCGCGAGTTGTGCCATCACTCGCTTCCGCCACTCATCTTCGGCATCTGCTCTCTCGCGGCTTTCGTTGAAGGCGTAACTATCGCGTGCAACCAGGGCATCCTGGGCTGCATTCTTTACACATGTGCGAATAAGCTGAAAACACATCTTCATCATGGGTGCTTTGCAGAATCACACTCATGGTGTGGAAAGCTCACAGAAAGTTGAGCAGGATTTAACACCAACTTGCTTGACAGAAGTGATATTACGAGATACTATGGTCGGCGTCAGTTT
>JAKEHD010000324.1 GCA_022615215.1 Blastocatellia bacterium | reverse complement strand
GTATCTCTACTCAAAATTGTCATTCCATGCCACGCGCAGTATATCAGCTAGAAGACGGATGGCCGACGATTGAAGACTGATGGCTGAAGACTGATAGCTGAAGACTGATAGCTGAGTTTTCCGATATGTCTACTCCGCTTCGCCGACAGTATGTTGAGATCAAGCGCCGCTATCCGGGCATGATACTGCTCTTTCAGATAGGCGATTTCTATGAGGCGTTCGATGAAGATGCGCAGACCGTAGCGCGCGAACTCGGCATCGCGCTCACGCGCAAGTGGTTCGGCAAGGGCAATCCGCATCCTCTCGCGGGCGTCCCCGTTCGCTCGCTCGAAAGCCATCTGGCGAAGCTCATAAATCGCGGCTATAAAGTGGCCGTCTGCGATCAGGTGACGCCGCCGGGCAAGGGGCTTGTCGAGCGCGAAGTCGTCCGCATAATAACGCCCGGAACCGTCGTGGACCCCGGCCTCCTCGAAGGCAGATCGAACAATTATCTCGCGGGCCTCGTCGTAGGCGAACGAGCAGCCGGAATCGCATACACGGACGTTAGCACGGGCGAATTTCGCACGACAGAGACCGACCGCGATCAGGCCCTCGCCGAACTTGAACGAATCGCGCCCGCTGAACTCATCGTGCCCGCAAGCCTTCAGTACCCCGACCGCGAGGGAGAAGTTTCAGTAGTGCGCGCCGTAACGCGACTGGCTGACGAGCAGGCGGAATTCGATACGGCGCGACGCGCACTGCTCGATCACTTCCAGGTCATATCGCTGAAAGCCTACGGATGCGAAGACCGACAGCTTGCCACGCGAGCGGCGGGCGCTCTCGTGGCTTACTTGAGAGATACGCAGCCCGATGCGCTCGCCAATCTGACTCACCTTCAAAGCTATCGCGCGGATGAGTCCATGCAACTCGACCCGCAGACCCTTCGCAATCTCGAAATTTTTCAGGGCTGGGATTTTACGGGCGGCGCGCCAACGGGGTCGCTTGTGGCCGCCATAGACCTCACGGAAACTCCGATGGGAGGCCGATTGCTTCGCCGACGGTTGCGCCATCCGCTGTTGGACCTCTCGGAGTTGCGCGCACGCCACGATGCGGTCGAGTGGTTTGTCAAACGCGAACAGGTGCGCGACCGCGTGCGAGCGGCGCTCGAAGGTGTGCTCGACATAGAGCGATTGCTAGGGCGAGTGAGGCGGCGTCTGGCCGTCCCTTACGAAGTGAACACGCTCGGCATCAGCCTCAAGGCTGTGGCCCTGGTGCGCTCCATCCTTCAGTACCCCGACCGTGAGGGAGGGGGTTCAATGCATAGCCCGCCCGTCATTGCAGGCGGTAATGACCTTATCGCGTCGCTCGACGATTGCGAAGATATTATCGCTTACATTGAAAGTGCGCTATCAGAGCGACCGCCTTCGGATTTCGAACGCGGCGGAATTATAAAAGAAGGTTTTTCAGCCGAGCTTGACCAGTTGCGCGCGACCCTCGCCGGGGGCCGTCGTTTTCTCGCCGAACTCGAAGAGCGCGAGCGCAAACGCACGGGCATTCGCTCTCTGAAGGTCGGCTACAACAAAGTCTTCGGCTACTATATAGAAGTCACGAAGCCGAACCTGCGCCTCGTGCCGGGCGATTATATAAGGAAGCAGACCCTTACGAATGCCGAGCGGTTCTTCACGCTCGAATTGAAAGAGCACGAATCGCTGATAGCCAACGCCCGTGAACACATAATGGAGCTTGAGACGACGCTCTATCGCCAAGTATGCGACCACGTGAGCCGTCATCACGCGAGGATCAACCGGGCGGCCGGAGGGCTTGCGCGAGTAGACCTTCACTCGGCGCTGGCCGAACTGGCTGCGCGCTCAAGTTACACGCGGCCCGATCTTCACGAAGGCGATGAGCTGGTGATAATGAAAGGCCGCCATCCGATGATCGAGCATACGCTCGAAGGGCGCGCGTTCGTGCCAAACGACACGACGCTTCAACACCCCGACCGTGAGGGAGGGGTTCAGATAATGCTTTTGACCGCGCCCAACATGGCGGGCAAATCGGTCTACCTGCGACAGGTCGCACTGATATGTCTGCTCGCTCAGATGGGCAGCTTCGTCCCGGCCGAGTCCGCCACGTTGCCGATAGTCGATAGGATATTCACGCGCATAGGATTGAACGACTACACATTGCGCGGGCATTCGAGCTTCATGATAGAGATGATAGAGACTGCGCACATACTCCACCATGCGACGCCGCGCAGCCTGATACTGCTCGACGAGATAGGGCGAGGCACTTCGACCGCCGACGGCCTTTCGATAGCGCGCGCGGTCGTCGAATACATTCACAATCAGCCGCGCCTGCAAGCGAAGACTCTCTTTGCAACCCACTATCACGAATTGACAGACACTTCGGATTATTTGCCGCGAGTGCGCAACTTCCATCTGGCGGTGCTAGAACGCGGCGGGCAGGTCCGGTATTTACACAAGGTGAAAGAGGGGCGGGCCGAAAAGAGCTTCGGCCTTTACGTGGCGCAACTCGCGGGCCTGCCCCGGCCCGTGCTCCACCGCGCGAAAGAGTTACTCGACGAATACGAAATCGACCGGCGCAACGAGCGTCAGTCGGCGGGCGCGAAAAAGCCGGACGCTGTGACCGGCGAAGCGGCCTCTTTGATTCGATCACTGATCGAGTTGGATATTAATGAACTCAGCCCAGTAGAGGCATTGACGAGGCTTTACGATCTTCAGCGGCGGGCTAAAGAGCTATCGGACGATTCCGCGGATTCAAAGTAAGAAGCTGTTTTAAAAGACAGCCCGGTCAGGGGCGATATATTCATAGCCAACTTCGCACGGGATAAAATGAAACTTTCCACAAGCGCAGAATCATTTGGAGTGCTCCGCCAACGGCGGAGCTTTGGCTGCGACAAGTGGCTCTCACGAATCGAAAGCGGCGTCGTTGCCGCCGCACTCCAAAAAATCGCTCGCCCGCAAACTTGATAAAAAGTTTCAATCCATGCCGCGCATAGCATAAAACAGCCTCTAAGCTCTTGTTGCGAACGATCCGATCAAAGAGCGACCCTTTGGAAGGATGAAGGATGAAAACCTCTTCGAAGAAGCTTTCATCCTTCATCCCTCATCCTTCACGTCCGCCCTCACCGCGCCTGATTCCTTTGAGCGTGCCTTTCGCGTATCACCCTTGCGCGCTCTTCCATTTCCTTAGCCTCGTCATCGCGTTTCATCGCGCGCAGCAGAGCGGCGTAATTTTCCATGCCGGTTGCCACGTAGGGATGGTCAGGGCCAAGCGCCTTCTCCAGGATTTCAAGCGCCCGCAGAAGAAGCGGCTCGGCTTCTGTGTACTGCGCGCGTTCTTTGGAATAATATCCGGCCTTATTGAGAAGTCGTGCGGCTTCCACAAATGCGAAGTCCCACTCAGCAATGAGCTTTGCGGCAACTTTTGCGTGCGTCAAAATGCGTTCGCATAACGGCCAAGCTTTGTACTCAACATCTGAAAATGCTTCGTTCAATGCTCGAACCGCTCGTTCGGCCCAGAGCCGCTCTGTTTCCTCATCCATTCCATCTTTCAATACTTCCTGCACCAGCCGGTGTATGCTGTAGCTTTGCGATTCTGCATCAAGCCGAATGAGAGAGTAACGCATCAGCGGCACAAGCGCCTCGTTGATTGCAACCGGGTCATCCTCTGCATCGGCGAGAGCGGCTGTGATCGCTGAACCGAGTTTCGCGCTCCCCTTTGTCAGAAGCTCGAAAGGGATTTTGTCGGGACTTAAAAACGCGCTGAATCGCAACAGGTCAGATGCCGCTTCGGATGCTTTCTCCACCTCTTCAAAGTTCATAGCCCAGGTGGTAGCGACCGACGCGGGATAATCGCCCGCTACCGGCCCGGCTTCTTTCAACAATTTCAGGCGACGCTTGTCGTAACTCTTGAGGTAGTCCTGAAAGCGCGTCTTCTTCTCAAGAATAAACGCCCCGGCCTGTTCGAGCGCGAGCGGCAGATAGCCGAGTTCGTCCGCGATCTTCTCTGCCGCTTCTCTTTCATCTATGTCGTCTTCGTTTCGCCCCGTGCGATTGAAAAGAAATTCTATCGCCTCAAGGGGCGGCATCCTCTCCAACTCGACAGGCTTTGCAATGCCGAGCGAGTCGAAGACCTGAGCGCGAGAGGTCAACAAAATATGGCCTGCGGTATTGCGAGGGCAGAAGGGCTTCAACATCTCCGGCTCGTCTGCGTTGTCGAAGATGAGCAGCCAGCCATCATCGCTTTCCAAACAGTGACTCACTGCGCGAACGGCATCATCGGGATTCTGCGCGTCCTTCTCAGTCAAATCGAGAAGCCTTGCTATCTCGACAAATCCCGAAGTCAAAGCGAGGTGAGAATCGGCGCGCACCCAGAAGATAAATCTGTAATCTTCGAGGTGACGATAGCCATACTCGTTAGCGGTCTGCGTCTTGCCGACCCCGCCAAGCCCGCTGATAGCCTGAGTCTGAGTCAGCGCAGTCGCATTGTTTTGAGCGAGCGCAAGGCGCAGGGCGTTCAAAACACCCTCGCGCCCGGTGAAGAATTTATTTCGCTCAGGAAGATTGTGAATTGCCGATGTTTGGCCCGTCGTCTTCGGCTTATTATGCGGCGGGCCGTCTAAGGGTCGGCGAGGTCGGGCCGGTCACTGCACAGGTATTGATACAGGTCATCCAGTAACCTGCGTTTTCTGGCGCGGTCCAATAATTCGATTATGCAGTCGTCCAGAGGAAAGCCATGCATATCATCATCCATTTTCGTATCTAAAGTATCGAACCATATTCC
>JAKEHD010000323.1 GCA_022615215.1 Blastocatellia bacterium | reverse complement strand
GGGAGCAAAAGGCAACAAGCGGCAGTCTTATCACGCATCACGCATCACGCATCACGCAGGGGAGCAGGAGTCAGGGGTCGGGGGTCAGGGGCTTGCGCGCCTACACCTTGATGAAAAGAGTCTTCCTTTTGAAACAAGGCCGCTTGGCGATGAGAGATATGCACAACCCGATGCGGCGACGATTCAAAGGCGACCCGGTTTTTTAATGATGGGCTTCGCCATCGGGGCCGCTGTGGTCGTGATAGCGACAGTCGTGGCGATAATTCTGGCTCTATGGTCGAATGACACGCCTGCACCGATAGCAAAGACTGAAACGCAGACGGCAACCCCCGCATCGCCCGCAGAAGAACCGAGCAAGCCGGCTGCACCCGCGCCGATGGTCGAAGCCATGAGCTACTACCTGGAATTGGAGCGAGCGGGCAGTCGCTCGATTCGCTCTGCCGGAGCCGAGCCGATTGATGAGAACCGCAGGTTCAGGGTGCATTTCACGCCGCGCGAGCGAGGCTATCTATACATAATCGCGCCGGGAGAAGGTGACGTGCCGACGATTTTTTTGACGGCGGAGCCGGTGGCGGCGAAAGCGGATTATCAATTCCCTCCCGGCAACAACTGGATAAGGGCCCGAAGCACAGAAGAGACGATAAATTTTACAATCGTCTTCTCCCCCGTGCCGCTTCGCGCGCCGACTTTTTTAGCCTCCCCGGTCGGCCGCAAGCTGGCAGAGGCAGACCTGAAAGAGTTGCGAGCCTCAGCGACCGGCGTGAAGATAGAGACCGAAAGCAGCCGGGCCGCAGTAAGGGCACCCGTTTCGACAGAGGAGGGAGAAAGCGCCCCCCTGGTTTTTGATATAATCATCAAGCGCCGATGAGGATGTCGCGCTATGAAATTCAAGAAAGCGATTTACATATTAGCTCTGATCTTCGTCGCCCTGCCCATTCTCGGCATGCCTGCGCAAAAACAGGGTGAAAAGAAGGGCGGCGGCATAGTGATCGAGCCGGGCAAGGAGCCTCCCAAAAAACCTCCTCCTCGACCCAGGCCCCCAAAACCTGTGAAGCCTCTGCCGCCGCCCCTGCCGCCGCTTGCGGCTTATGAATTCAACCTCGTCACGCTCGATGCAAGCGGCAGGGTGACAAATCGGGGCAAGGGAGAAGCCTCTTACTTCATAGAAGACCTGGGCGACGGCGTGCTTATGGAGATGGTGCAGATTCCCGGAGGGAGTTTCTTTATGGGGTCGCCTGAGACTGAAGAAGATCGCTTTCTCGATGAAGGATCTCGGCGCGAAGTCACTGTGCAGACATTTTACATGAGCAAATACGAAGTCACTCAGGCGCAATGGCGGGCCATCGCGGCGCTGTCGAAGAAGATGAATGGCGATCCGTCGAAATTCAAAGGGTACGATCTGCCGGTCGAGCAAGTATCCTGGGAGGACGCAAAGGAGTTCTGCAAGCAGTTATCCAAAAAGACCCGCCGCGACTATCGCCTGCCGACCGAAGCCGAATGGGAATATGCCTGCCGCGCAGGCGCAAGCGTGCCTTTTCACCTGGGCGAAGCCATAAGGCCGGAGTTTGTAAATTACAACGCGAAGTCCCCTATGGAAGAGGAGTCAGATGGTCTTTATCGCGGGCGGACGACGCCTGTGGGCGATATGGGAGTGGCCAACCGTTTCGGCCTCTACGACATGCACGGGAACGTATCCGAGTGGTGCCTGGACCTCTGGCACAACGATTACGAAGGAGCGCCCACAGACGGCGACGCATGGGATAAAGGCGGCGACAAGAGGTATCGTGTAATGCGGGGCGGGTCTTGGAACCTCAACGCCGCCCGCTGCCGCTCGGCTACGCGATTCAAATCGCCTCCGGGCGACAGACTGCCCGATGCGGGTTTCCGAGTAGTGCTTGCCTTACCACAACCTGAGAGATAGCAAACTTCTCAATCAGGATAGGCGCAACTGTCGCGCCCCGTGCAGACATCTTGTGTCCGACTGCAAACCAAATCGCACTGCCGCTTCTACCTGGAATCAACAACTCACGGGCTGCTAACCGGCAGTTGCGATTAAAGGATCATTTGCTACAGTGAGGGTCGGGCATCGACTCTATATCGAGATAAGCGCGCCTTTCACTTTGAAACCTCTTTGCAAAGCGGCGACAAATCGACCGTCGTTCGCGCAAAAACCGCGCAAATAATCGGCGCTGCAACCTTTCCGCCGATATCGCTGTTGGCGAGGATAACTATTCCATCACCTTTCTGCGGATGCACGAGAAACATCGCTCGCCAACCTTCGTTCGCTCCGTCATGACTGATTAATCGCAATTCGTTCGATACGGGAAACATCTTATAACCAACCCCATACTTCCCTTCAGTGCCCGCGGCAGGCGAGATCATTTGCCCGACAGTCTCCGCCTTCAATATGCCTCGCCCTGCCGGTTGGTTGCGGGTGTCTGAAATCGTGGTCACGAACTGCGCCAGGTCGGAGGCCGTCGTGTAAACGCCGCCCGACCCCCGTTCGACGTACTGATAATGAGGCCAGGCCTCTCCGTTCTGATCATAAGGAGTGGCGACCGAAGCGCGTAATTCCGGCGACCATTCGTAGGTTGTGTGAGACATGCCCAGCGGGTCGAATATCGTGCGCTTCATGTAATCGGCAAACGAGCGGCCCGCGACATCTTCGATTAGAAGTTGCAGGATGACGTAATTACCATTGTTGTACTGAAAGTCGCCGCCCGGCTCTCGCGTCACACGCAGGTTTCCGAAGGTTCCGTAGGAACGTGACAGCGCCTCTTCCAGGGTCGGCATCTTTTCACCCGGAAGGTAGCCATTGATGGAGGCGCTGGCAGGATAAGTTGACAAGCCAGATGTGTGACTGAGCAGACGACGCAGTGTTACCTTATCGTTATCAAACTCCGATTCGGGCAGATGCCAGCGTTTCAAATAACGACAGGCGGGCGCATCGAGATCGACCAGACCTTTTTCAACCAGCGTCATCACGGCCCATGCAGTCATGGTCTTCGAAACCGAACCGATGTTGAAGCGCGTTTCTCGACCGACCGGAGTTCCCTTCTCTTTGTCGGCCAGCCCATAGCCTTTCGACCAGACAAACTCTCCACCTCTGATAACGGCGATAGAAACGCCGGGAACACCTTGCCGGTCCAATAATTTTGGGATCAAGGCATCCAACTCAACTTCAAGGCTATCGGCTTTGGTTTGCAAAGCAGGATGACCACAGCCAATCGTCGGGAGGAGCGCCATTACATAAGGCAGAACACGAACCAGACAGTTTCTCATTTCTATTGCCCCCTTTGGATACGGATTAAAGGTGTCTGAAGGCACAATTTACCCGCAAAGCTTATGAGAAATAATGAGCCATACGTGAGAAATTCCTGAGAAGATTACATATAATTATGAGTCATTCGGCGAGTGCCTCATCGACCATCTCTTCGAACAGAGGGGTCAGGTCGCCGGCATATTGCACGAGGTAATCCCGCACGCGCTTCACATCGGCTCCGGCTTTGACCAACTCAATGACATCGACCAGGTCTTTGCGCCGCCTAGCCGCGAGTTTCATGTAAATGAGCGCCTCAATCGGAACTACGGCCAAACCTTCACTCTTATGGGGGCGATCGAGAACCTCTTCCAATTGCGAACCGAGCGAGGCAGGCGACAGGTAATCTATGCGTATCCCATCCACTTCGATGGGAACACCGGCTTTGAAGGCCACAAGCGGCCCCTGATGTTCGAAGGCTTCTTCTCCCACCAAAAAATGCACATCCGTAGTGGCTCGAATGTACCCGTAAGCTCCGACCGCAAGCCCCCCGGCCAACGCATATCGAATGCCAAGACGGTCCAACCGGGCGGCAGATTTGACAGCCGCGTCGCGCACTCTCGGCGCAACGAATCGAAAAACCTCTTTGAGATCCATAAGATTCACCCGACGGCGAGGAATTTGAGCATACGACATTTGCATAGTCAACATCTGCTTTCGTACCCGGACGGCTCGCCTTACCCTCATTCAGCGCGCGGTCCCGGCGGAAGTTTTTCGCCCAGGAACTGTGTCAGCAACCCGAACAGATGGCGCGTCGTGCCGCGCCCCTCGAAAATCCCGTGCGAGCGATTCGGATAAGCCATCATCGTAAAGGGCTTGCCTGCGGCCACGAGCGCATCGATCAACGCTTCCGTTCCCTGATAGTGAACGTTGTCGTCGCCCGTGCCGTGTATGACAAGCAGTTCTCCCTTCAACTGACCCGCGAATGTCACGGGCGAGCTTTGCTTGTATTCATCGGGATGGTCCTGCGGCAGTCCGCAATAACGTTCCTGATAGATAGTGTCGTAGTAGCGTATGTCGGCCACAGGGGCGACAGCCATAGCCACCTTGTAAAGATCGGGGTAGCGGAAAATGGCGTTGAGGCTCGATGAGCCGCCGCCGCTCCAACCCCATATTCCTATGCGAGCGGGATCTACGAACGGCCATTTCGTGATCGCCCTGACTGCGTTGGCCTGATCCAATGAATTCCTTATACCCATCTGTCTGTAGATCGATTTGCGCCACGCCCTGCCGCGCGGCGACGGAGTGCCGCGATTGTCCACGCTCACGACCAGATAGCCTTGCTGCGCAAGCATCGTGTGCCACATATTACTTCGCGCGCTCCAGGAGTCTACGGCCGTCTGTCCCCAGGGTTCGCCGTATACGAAAAAGAGCACGGGGTAACGCTTCTTCGAGTCGAACCCCGCAGGCTTTATCATCCAGCCGTCAAGCTCTGTGCCCTCGCCTATGTCAACGCGGAACATCTCCGTCGGACATTGTTTGAGCTTGCTCATACGTTCCTGGAATTCGCGGTTATCGATCAGAGTCCTGACGCTCGTGTGCTCAGGCAACCGAATGACCTCTGTGACCGGAGGCTTTGAAAAGGTCGAATAGGTGTGAATAGCCAGGTCGCCGCCAGGCGCGATTGTGTAAGTGTGCGTGCCCGGTTGATTTGCGGGCGACAGCCTTTCGGCTTTGTCTGTGCCGTCTAGCCGCGCGCGGAACAGATAACGTTGCGTAGCATTTTCAGGCGAAGCCCTGAAATAGAGCCAGCCGTTCGCTTTATCGACTTTCTCTACGCTCGCCAGATCATATTCGCCCGGCGTTATGCATTTCATATCCCGGCCGTCGCGCGACACCGAGTAGATATGCCGCCAGCCGTCGCGTTCGCTCGTCCACAAAAACCTTTTGCCGCCGTCGAGCCATTCGACATCGCCCCGCGCAAGCCCCTGTTTGTCCCAACTGATCTCGCCCCATGCTACATCGACCCAGGTTTCGTCCTTTTCGGTCAGAATAGTTCGCGCCTTCCCTGTGCGTATGTCGCCGAGCATGACGAGGTTCGTGTTTTGCAGTCGATTGAGTTGTTGAATTATGACTTCATCGGAGCTCGCGGCCCATTCCATTCGCGTAAGGTAATGATTGCGCGGGTCGCCCGGAATCGCGAACCACTGCCGTATGCCGCCCGTCGCGCTGAGGACGCCTACGCGCGCTGCGGAATTCATCTCGCCCGCTTTCGGATAAGGGAATGAAGCAATCACCGGGTAGAGACCTTCGGTGTTGTTTATGAGCTTGAATTCCTTCACGCCCTCGGAGTCCAACTGCCAGTAAGCTATATGCCTGCCGTCGGGACTCCATCGCCACCCGTCGCGGCAGAATAATTCCTCTTCGTAGACCCAGTCGAACGTGCCGTTGACGATGTAGCGCGAGCCGTCGGCAGTCAGTTGTGTGATGCGGCTTTTGGTCCCGTCGGATAAGTCTTCAACGTAGATGTTGTTTTCGCGCACGTATCCGACGCGCGCGCCGTCGGGGGAGAATTTCGCGAACATAAGCGTCGAGCTTGGCGCATCGCCGCCGAGTTTGTGCAGCTTCCAGTTTTTCAGATCGAGCGCCCAATAATCGCCTCGCGTGTTGCTCCGCCATACGCGCGCCGAGTTTGTGAAGATCAATAGCTTCTGCCCGTCCGCGCTGAATTCGAACTGCTCTATCACGAGCGGCGATCGAGCGCCCTCGGGCACGAGTCTTTCGGCCGAAACCAGAATAGTCTTCGCGCCGGTCGCGGCATCATAACGAACTATGTCGAGACCCTTTTTTCCGCCCGGCGAAGGCTCAAGTTTCAGATAGCTGCTGCCGTCCGTGTGCCATTGAATCTGTCCGAGAGATTTCGGCTGATAAGTAAAAACTGTATCGAGGGTGAGCAGGCCGGACTCTGCCTGCCTTGCTTGCTGCGCAAATAGCGGCGTCGCAATCAACAACGCGATCAGGATCATCGCGCTCGATCTGATTCGTTTCATGCTTTTTCTCCCTTGCGTTTCCATAAAGTCGTCGTATGACCGGCGAATCATCGCTGCACGGTTTCTCTCTTTTCGATACGCATTATAGCACCGACCAGGCGTTTTGCTGATCGCCAAAAAACTTTGCAAGCGCGCGGCCGGTTTTTGAAATCAATTTGTAAGTACTCGGCCCTTCGTCCTGTAGGGACGGCTGAATTTAGGCAGGGAATTTTCCGCCTGCAAACCGGGCCGACATTTGTCTCGTCGCGCGAGCGACGATTGAATTGGTTGTTTGATTTCAACCGTCGCTCGCGCGATGAGAAATCTGTTCGACACGGCTTTCCGGGCCTTGAAAGACCCGGCTAAATCGGGCAGCCAATGACGCGGCTAAGTACTCACATCAATTCTGTTATTTGTTCAGCCATGTACTACATCCTCTTGTCGATTCGCTCGATCTGCGGTAACTTGATTTCATCCTGTCGGGCTGCCCGGTTTAAGGAAAAGGAGCCTTCATTCTTTGAAGCTTCGAACCGAGACGGGCAACACGGCAGTAAATCATAAAGACGACTTGTGCTAGTTGAAAACAGCCCGATTCTGCTTGCATTTTGATCCCCTCCCCTTTTAATTGATAGTGTGAAGCCTGCGCTTCATTATCAAATC
>JAKEHD010000322.1 GCA_022615215.1 Blastocatellia bacterium | reverse complement strand
GCCATACTCATTTTTTCCGGTCACGTCGCGTCCCAGGCTCCCGCGAGCGCGAAATCGGCGCAGACTTATCGAGCGCGCGCGATAGAGGCTGAGTATCCCCGAAATACAGAGATTTATCACACCGATCTTACAGCCCTCACCCCTTGCCCCCTCGCAGTAAAACTTCACCTGACTGAAACCGGGTCGGGACTTGTCGAAACTCCGGCAAGTCTCGACCTCGGTCGGCTTTTCCGAGAGATCACAATCCACCATAACGAGTCCCAATATCTGCTACAGCCCTTCTCTCTGTTTCACGACCCGGCCATGTATTTCACCCTGAGCACAGGGACGGACGGGCCTGGAATAAATTATGGTGTTGCCGTTATAAGTCCCGAAATCCTCACCCATCGTTCAAGGATCGCCCCTCTGTGGGACTGCGCGGAGCATAAGTTCGAAGAATCATTCCTTAGCTCCCGCGCAGCGGGCGATCCTTCCATGCCGGTGGACGTGTTGGCAAATTCCCCGTCTAGGACTGCGCAACTTGAAAATGAATTGCTCAATGTACAACCTACTGGCGACCCGCCTTGTTCGCCAAAAATTGGCCCCGAATCAACCGGGTCGTTTTTCCCCAACGACCCCTCGAACGTCTGTCAAAGCTGCATGAGAGACCACACAAAGTTTCGCATCCTTCACGGAAGAATTTCACTCCATCACGTCCACCATTACCGCACGCATCGACGGCTGCATTCGCCGGAGGGCGACGACGGCTATCATACGGATTCTCAAGCGATATATCCGGGCGCTTCCTTCGACTACGATGGAAGCGGAAATCGCAACCTGATTATTGGAGATTCAATATTTCATCGCCGCTTCTATCTCGATTTTGCGGCTGGCATGAAGAAAAGAGACTTCCATTTATGGGCGCTGCACCGGGTGTGCGATGTCGTCGAAGCCGGAACGCTTCCTCATGGCATCGGCCGCCCTTCACCCGGTGCATGCGCCCTGAATCTTAAATAGATCGCCGCAGGCTTCCACATCCCCGTTACGCTGCCGCCTGCGTAAGAAAGAAATCTTTAACGGAGTCAAGATACGGGAATAGATAACGACGGATTGAAATAAGTAGAGAACCCTCTTTGCGCGAATTCTACGTCTCGGCCATCAACGTGGCCCGGACCCTCGGGGGAAATAGACCAGGGAAAGACGGGGCCCTGGTCTATAACCCCCGAGGCGATTTCACAGGCAATACCTTCCTCCCCGAATCGGCTGCAAGGCTGAACATCAACACACACAGAGCATGGAGCAAACGCCATTACAACCAAGCGAAGCCGACAATAAAGGTACTTTGATTATCCCCTCCCTCACGGATCGGGGTACTGAATGTGTCGATGTCGCAGTGATAGGCGGAGGCCCTGCCGGCTGCGCGACGGCGCTTGCGCTTGCGCGGTCGGGGCTTTCGGTCGCAATAGTCGAACGCGCCTTCTCTCCCGATACGCAGGCAGGCGAGACATTGCCTCCGGGCATTCGCCTCACGCTCGAAGAACTCGGCCTGTGGGCTGAGTTCGAAGCCGAAGGGCACACGCCATCGGTAGGCAATCGCTCCGTTTGGGGATCGTCAAGACCCCTGGATTATGACTTCATCTTCAGCCCTTACGGTTCGGGCTGGCACGTAGACTGGCAACGCTTCGACGGCATGCTGACGGGCGCGGCCGAACGAGCGGGGGCGAGACTTCTGACCGGCATGGAGTTCGTCGATTCGGAGTTTTCCTCTTCGGGATTTTGGCGGCTGGAACTTTTAGGTCCACGGGGACGGGCGGAGTTAAGGGCGCGTTTCGTTGTAGACGCATCAGGGCGGTCGGCGGCCTTCGCATGCAGGCAGCCTTCGATCGAGCGATACTCGATAGACCGGCTGATAGGAGTTGCGGGTTATCTCGATGCCAATCCCCGCGCGTCTAGCGAGGAGCGAATCACTCTGGTCGAGGCCGCCGAAGACGGGTGGTGGTATTCAGCGCCCCTGCCCTGTGAAAAGCTCGCGGTCATCTTCATGACGGATGCGGATCTGGCCTCCGCCCGCAAAGCGAGCGTCGCTGAAGGGTGGCTCGCCAGGATAAGAAGGACCGAATACACGCGAAAGCGAATCGAAGCGGGCGGCTATCGCCTTGCATCATTGCTCAGGATTGTCTCGGCCGACAGTTCCCGCCTCAGCGATTTCGCGGGCAATCGCTGGCTCGCCGTCGGAGACGCAGCGGCGAGTTACGACCCGCTCTCCGCTCAAGGCATCTCGACCGGCTTGTCGACAGGCCTCGGCGCAGCAAGGGCGATTCAAAAATATCTCGGCGGCGACCCGTCGGCTTTGAGAGAGTACGCCCGCCATATAAGCGAGGCATTCACCAGCTATCTATCTGATCGAGAAGCATACTATGGATTAGAAGGGCGATGGCCGACTTCACAGTTCTGGATGAGACGGCACGCGCGTGCCCTGCACGCACTCGCCTCATGATTTTGCCGAATCCGATCATGCTTGACGCGGCGGAAATGAAACATTATGCATTATCAGGATCAGGTCGGCCGTTATACAGATCGACGTAGCCGGTCAAAATGAGTTTGAGCAGCTTCGGGTATTCGATCAATTTATCCTTACTTTGCCGCCCATTTCCTCGTGAAGCAAATCGAAGTTGATCGGGATAGAAACCGGGCACACAACACCCTGTGAGGGGAGTGTCCGCTCTCCACTCTTCGATAGTAGCGCGTTTTTATTTCCTCGGTTCTACTTTTTCCTAAGCCCGGTTCGCGGCCTCGGTTTCTACCCCGTGCCTTTTTCTCCGGCTTCCCGAGATCAAAATTATTGACTGCTATTACAATGACCCCGGCTACTGCTTGGAAGGGGGTGGAGTTTCTGGAGCGCGATCAGTAGTTCGTGAGGGTATAGTCGAAGACCCGCCCATACGCCCCTGAGCCAGGAAGTCAAGATTCACTCCGGAGAGCGCGCTGAACATTACGACGAGCAGCACGATCAGGATGATCTTCTGCCGTAAGCCTTCGCTCTGCAACATCAGTACGAGCAGGCCCACAATCAACAGCAGGTTGCCCATCCATCCCAACACGAGATGAGATCGCGTGCCGGCCACCGCAGTCTGCGCTTCGGCCATTTCCCGCCTTATGGGTATGGTGTCGTACTTCTGTTCCAGTCCTTCCTTCATCTCTTCGAGCGCCTTCGCTCTCTCTGCATCCTTCTCGTCGACCGCCTTCTTCAACTCCTCAACGGCTTTATCCTTCTCTTGCTCCTGCTTAACCATCGCGTCTCTCTGTTCGGGCGACAGGAATGGATCAAATGGAGAAGATGTGCGTTTTTCTTCCTCGCGTTGTTTTTTGGCTTCTTCGTGCTTGAGCACTTCAGGAGACTTCTTGCGCCGGTTAGCCTGATCGCGCTGGACCTCCTCGAAGTCAAGCTCTTTTTGCGCTTTGATCTGCTCGAACTCAGCTATCGAGCTTGCCAATCCGGCTCCCTTGAAATTCAGGATGAGCGGGGCGAGAAGTATGAGCGCAAGCCCCAGAACGATCAGGATGTGCGCCGGCGTGCCCTCGACTTTTGCAAACAGACCCTCATGGTGTTTTTTAGCTTCCAGGTTTGTTTCTTCCATTGGTTTCCTCCGTCACTAGAATTAGGCCCAACAGATTACATCAGGATATTTCCCCTTCATCGTTTCCCTACCACGTCTTCAGACTTCCATAGAGGTGATCGCTTCCTTAGCTTGTCTGTTTTTCCAGCCGAGTCTTCAGGCCAGCCAGGTTTGTTTCGCTGCTTATCTACCGTGTCATTTCGAGACGATAGCGGCACCTATATTATCAGCATATTTACAAATTTCAAGAAAATGTTTATGACCGGGGGCGCACCTGAGAAAGAAATTTCCATGTGTGTGCGCCCTGATGGGGACAGACACGCAGTAATGAATACATTTATTGTCTGCCCCTATGATTCCAAAATCTTTCTCTCAAGGTCTATAGCTTCAACCAAGCTGCCGACAAAGCATTATCAAAGCATTCATCAGGCCGCTGTTGCTCAGGGAGTAATCACAGATGATCAGCGAGACAGGTCTGTTGCAAAGTAAGTTGACAAGGAGAAATGTTTAGCCTGGGAGCGCATAAAGATTTCTTTCACGACTTGTGCTAGTTGAAAACAGCCCGATTCTGCTTGCATTTTGATCCCCTCCCCTTTTAATTGATAGTGTGAAGCCTGCGCTTCATTATCAAATC
>JAKEHD010000321.1 GCA_022615215.1 Blastocatellia bacterium | reverse complement strand
GGCTTGAGAACGCAAAGAACATCTACCTCGTGCGCACTTACGCTTATGTCGCGGCGGGCAAACAGGGCCTCGTCATACTCGATATAGAGAACCCTGAAAAGCCGCGCATAGATCAGGTCTATAACGCGGACGGCAAAATCAAACACGCGAACGATGTGAAGGTCGGCATGACGAACGCAAGCCTCTTCGCCTATATAGCCGACGGCGAACCGCACGGCGGCGAGGGCGGTCACACGGGCGCTGATAGTCACGATCAAGCCGACACCCAAAAGGAAGAGGGCGGCCATCACGAGTACGGGTTGCGCATAGTTCAGTTGATTTCGCCCGAAGAGACGCCGGGCCATTTCGGGTTCAGCCCGCGCCCGACCCCGCATCTCATCGCAAGCTTTACGACTCACGCTCCTGCGCTCGCCATATCGGAAGGCATAGACCGCGACCGCGCCGTCGATGAGAACGGCAATCAGCTTTCCGTCTTCGGGCGAAGGGGCGCGCGGCCTATGAATCACGAAGAGACGCTCAGGATGTATATGAGGAGCGGAAGCCTCTATTCCTTCCCTGAGATCAAGGACAACAATATCAAGCAGAACCGGGATATTCGCAATTTCTTCGGGCCTCCGAGGACTGACGCAGCCCGTGAAGCGACGCCCGGAAAAGAGACTCCTGAGGAAAAAAGTCTTCCTTTTGTGGAAGCGCCCCGGAAATCGGAGAATGATTCGGGGCAAGCCCGTTTGAACGGCGACCCGAATTTCAAGCCGGGTGATTCAGAGGCTCCCTCCCTTACGGTCAGGGTACTGAATGCGGAGCTATTCGGCCTCGCCGCTCTGTTTTTACCGCTGGGGATCGTTCTGTTCCAGCGGCGGAAGCGCGGTAAAAAGTGATACGTGATGCGTGACGTGTCCGTGGTCCGTTGTCAGTAGTCCGTTGCGCTTCTTCCAGCACCTTGACTAAAGAACGACGGACGACGGACGAATCGTCGTCGAGAAGTAACTATTCAGGCTCCTCGTCCCGTAGGGACGGCTGAATTTAGGCAGGTCATTTATGGCCTGCAAACAGGAGCGATATTTACCTCGTCGCGTAGCGACGATTGAAGGTTGTTTGATTTCAACCGTCACTCGCGCGACGCGAAATATGTTCGACACGGCTCTCCGGGCCTTGAAAGACCCGGCTAAATCGGGCAGCCGCGCGAGCGGCTGAGTAGTTGCATTGAGGATTTTATAATGAGACTGAAGCTGGCTGTCATCACCGTGTACGCGATAGGGCTGGTCGCGCCCGCAGCCTTAATGGCCGGATCACTGGCTTCATCGGTCGGAGACGGGGAAGCGCCCGCTCAGATCGTGGGCGGGGTCATAATGCTCAACGCCAAAGGTGCGCGCACGCGCGGCCTTGTGCGCTTCGATCACAACGCGCACGATACGCTCATAAATCCCGACCCTAACAACCCGCACCCGGCCAAAGAGGGCGCGGCCTGTGTCGGGTGCCATCACACGGTGGACGCGAGAGGCATAGTGCAGTTGTGGAAATGCACTTCCTGTCACAAGAGCGAAGGCCAGGGCGACGGGAAGTTCGTCAACACCAAAAATCCCGATTGCGATCAATCCGGGAACCCCAAGAACGGCGATTGCGACGAACTCTATTTCGAGAGGGCTTTCCATGATAAATGCATCACTTGCCACATAGCTTCGAACAAAGAGTTCAAATTGAAGACGCCTGCGCCCGTCACCTGCGGCGGCTGTCATCAATCCACGACTCAGGGCGCAGCGGGCGGCGCTCAATAGCACAGGGAGGAGCGAGGAGTGGACTCACTACGCCGCTCCTATGTAGCGACCTGGTTGCATCTGCCCGCTACGGCAGGCAGTATTTTTGATAATCTGTTTTGCTCGCTTGGAAAAGGACACGGGCCATGCCAGGAATTAAAAAGATCATATTCACTGTAGGCTGCCTCTTGATCGTGGGCGTCTATTTCGCGCCGTCAGAGGCCCGCGAACAAGATGCTTCCGGGCGGCAGCCCGTACAGAGCGCGAGGGTGAATGCGAAATTCCCTCACGGGGAAAAAAGGCACAGCGAACTCGATTGCGCGAAATGCCACCGCGTAACGCGAGAAGCCCCGTTCGATGTCAAAGACCCGAACGGCAGTTCGGCCTATCCGGGACACGCGAGTTGCACCTCCTGCCACAACTTCGCATTGATGTTCTTCACGAGGCCGCAATTCTGCTGGGTATGCCACGACGGAAGGCCCGTATCCAAGTCGCAACCTGCGCTCTTCGACCGGGTTCCCAAGTCGGAAGCGCGCGGCGATTTCGGAATAGATTTTTCGCACGTGAACCACCGCAAGGACCTGCCGCAAAACATAACGATCAACCGCTTCGACGCCACGCCTATAGCCCATTTCGGCGAGCGGTTCCTTCCGGGCGCTTCGCCTAAATGCACCGAATGCCACGAAGAACTCAAGGGTTTGAGGACGGGCATGAAGGACATGAACACGGCGAAGGGACACGGGGCATGCTTCGTATGTCACGGCGACATTCCTGCGAGCGGGCGCATAAAGAGCGTGCGAGAGTTCCCTTACATGAACGATTGCCGCGAGTGCCACGAACTGGGCGGCCCGCGCTCGCCGCACCTGTTCGATAATTACCCCGTCAGGGGCTTCCGACACGACGACCACGATTACGATATTCGCCCGAGAACGAAGGCTCAGATTCGGGCGATAAAGGCCGAAGACCGTCTGTGCTCGGAATGCCATTCGGCTGCGGCTGCGGCCGAAAGCCTTAGGGCTATAAGATTGCCGGAGGAGAATCATTGCAACGAGTGTCATAACGGTAACATAGGGCTTCCAGATCCTCTGGAAACGGACGTTCTGGAGACTCTGCGTAAACGATAGGGCGGTGTTGATTATGAGAAATGATTTGTCGAAGAGGTTGAAGCAAATAGTTCTTGGAATAGCCGTGCTCCTTCTCGCGGGCGGCATCGCCTGCAAGAGCACTCAACAAAACCTCAACAGCAACACTTCGGGGAACGAAAACGCGAATGCCAACTCGAATACTTCTGCGACCGGCGGGGCGATAACGGCAGTCGAATCGGCGCTCATCACGAAGACCTCCACCTTCGACCACAACAGGGAAGAACACCGTGTGGGGCCTGATGCGAAGATCAAAGACTGCGCCGCCTGTCATAAGAGGGACACACAAGTTCCGTCGGATGTGCAGGTCAAGCAGCCCGGCAAAGATACCTGGACGCCTTATCACGACTCCTGCGACATCTGTCACAACAAGGAGAGTTTCCGCCAGACCTCGGCCGACACTTTGAAGGAGCAACCGCTCTGCGCCGGCTGCCACAAGGCCGAAGGAGGCCAGATAGTTCGCAGCGAAGGCAACGTCTTGAAAGGCGTGTTGATAAATTATCCCGCTCGACTTTTCGAATTCGGATTGAAGGGCGGGACGAAAGGCTTCTCTCATAAGACACACATGGACGCGCAGAAGATGGCCGGAGAGGGAAAAGAGGTCAGTTGCAACACCTGCCATAAATTCGACGGCCGCGGCGCTCAGGCGAGTTTTCCAAAGCATGCTGATTGTTTCAGTTGTCACAGCCATCAGGCCGGGCAGAAGTTCGGCGAGTGCGGAGTATGTCATACCGGCACGGCCGTCGCAGTGAAGTACAGTCCCGGCATCGGAACGGCCCTCAACTTATATAATTTCAGGCACAGCAGCTCTCATCTCAAATCCGCCTGTGACCGCTGCCATAAGACGCAAGACCCTGCGAGTGAAACGAGCGTCGATATTCAACAGATCAACACTGCGCGAGGCCAGCGCCATAAGTCATCCTGTTGGAGTTGTCACCAGCAGGCGCGCGAAAACGTATGCACGAAATGCCATGTCGGCTCCCTTCCATTCTAAATCGGGCCACAGGAGATTGGCACACCTGTCTTTGTCCGTCGTCCGTTGTCCGTTGTCCGTTGTTGCTTCCATCGCTATCTTCGAAGAAGGACGACTGACCTCGGATGAGGGACGAAGAAGCCGACTCTACAGGCGAGGGATAGGGTATATGTTCAGACAAGCAAAAAAACTCACCACGGAGACACGGAGG
>JAKEHD010000320.1 GCA_022615215.1 Blastocatellia bacterium | reverse complement strand
GTTGGCAGTCTCTTCACTCGCCCGCCGCCCGACCAACTGAGCGGGTTCGATGCGTTGAAAAGCGAGGACGAAACCGAGCATGAGATATTCTTCGCGACCGATTTCTTGACCGATGGTGAACCCGGAGATGTAATAAGTCTCGGCACTATCAGGACCGATTCGCCTATTCGCGCTTTTACCTTCGCGCGCAAAGAAATCGACCTGCAACTAGAGCCTGATTTCGCCATCGCTGCCGAGCAGCCTACCATCACGCTCAACCGGGGAGAGTTGCTCAAGAATTTCAAGATCAACATAAACCGCATCCTCGACTTTGCTGGCAATGTCACAGTCAATCGCCCCGATGTGCTGCCCGGCGGGGTCAAGATCAAACCGGCTTCCCGCTCTACGACGGGCGATAGCGTCTCCTTCAAGAAGATCAAGATCAAGGGGGGAGCCGAGCCGGGCACATACCCGCTTGAGTTCACAGCAACGGACGAAACGGGCCGGGTGCGAAAGGCGATAGTCAATCTCGTGATCGAGTGAGCATCTGGAATGGAGGCGACGGGGCGGAGCCAAGGCGCGGGCGCTTCGCAAGAAATTGAATTGAGAGCAATGGGAGAAAGCGGCGTCCGGGCCGCCGCACTCCAAAGAATGCTCCAATTCGCGCGCTCTTCATATAAAATAGTCAGGCTACGGAGAATGTGATGGTAAGAGATCATCTGAAAGCTCGCCGCAGAGGACCGCAAGCGAAGCGGCCTCTACTTGCAGTGATCGCGCTCTCGTTGATCTCGATTTCAATACTTCCCCCCTCGCCCGGTTTTGCGGCCATTACGATTCAGGATGTTCGACCTCTCCATCCCGGCTCGGCAATAGAAGGAAAACTTGGCCGTGGCGGCTCTCACTCATACATCATAAAGCTCGATGCGAACATCTACCTGCGCGCCGCAGTCGCTCAAAGGGGTGTTGATATTGTTTTGACTTTATTCGGGCCGGGCGGCGATAAGATCGTCGCCACAGACAGATGGAGAATGATCGAGGGGACGGAATCCGTTTCGGCACTGACCGACGCCGAAGGGGATTACAGGCTTGAGGTGCGCGCCTCAAGTGAAAAGGCCGCGACCGGAAGCTACGAAATAAGAATCGAAACGCTGCGCGAGGCTACGCCCGAAGACCGCACCCGCGTTGCTGCCGAAAGAGTCTATGCGGAAGGAGATAGCTATGCTCAGGAATGGTGGTCTGAGCCGTCGCTTCAAGCGGCGATCAAAAAATACGAAGAGGCCGCCGCTCTCCGTCAACTCGCAAAAGACCCCTGCGGAGAGGGCGACACCCTCACTCGAATCGCCGATGTTTATAACCAACTGCGCCAGTTCAGCAAGAGCATTGAATACTGCGCCCGCGCGCTTGCGCTCACACAATCGGTCGGAGACTGCCGGGGGGAAACCGATACGCTGATGATGAAGGCCCTGACCGAGAGCGCGCTGGGCGATCACCGGAAGAAGTTGGAACTGCTCGACCGCATGCTTGCTTCCAGTCGCGCGGCAGGCGACCGATATAGAGAAGGCTGGGCGCTTCAATATTTCGGCATGCACTACCTGCGGACGAACGAAGCCCAGAAGGCGCTACACTACTTCTCGCAATCGCTCGCCCTGGCCGAAGCCATCGAGTACCTCGATATGCAAGCAGACGCGCACAAGCACTTCGGCCTGGCCTACTGGATGGTGGGCGAGTATCAGAAGGCGATAGAAGCTTATGAAGCGGCTCTGGCCTTATGGCGTGCGCTCGGAAACCTCGGATGGGTCACAACTACGCTCGACAACCTGGGACTCGTCTACGAAGCGATGGGCGAACACCAGAAGGCGCTCGACGCTTACGCGCAGACGCTCGCCTTTCGTCGTGCCGTAGGGCACGCTTCGGCGGAAGCCGATACTCTCACAGGCATGAGCAAAATCCATATCGCTCTCTCGCAGCCTTACGAGGCCCTCGATCACCTCAATCGGGCGCTACAGCTCTATGAGGAGACGGAGAACCGCGAGGGACAGGCTTACGCGCTCAGGAACACAGGCAAGGCTTATGCTTTACTCAGCGACCACCGCAAATCTTTGGATTATTACAGACGCGCGCTGCTATTGGATCGCTCTCTTGGGATGTTGAACGAAGAGGCCGAAGCGCTTGCCGGTATAGCTCGCGCCCATCGCGACCTGGGCGATCTCGAAGAGGCCCGCGATCGTATAGAGTCTGCGCTTCAAATAATCGAATCGCTGCGCAACAGGCTGACCTCCGAGCAACTCGGTGCCGCATATTTCGCCTCCAAGCGCGACTATTACGAATTCTATATAGACCTGCTCATGCGCATGCACAGGCGCAACCCCTCGGCCGGGCACGACCGGGAGGCGCTCGGAGCAAGCGAGCGGGCGCGGGCGCGCGGCCTGCTGGATCTGCTGGCCGAAGCCCGCATAGATATTCGTCAAGGCATCGCCCCCTCATTGAAACGGCGGGAGCAGGAGCTCAACGCGCGCCTGTCGCGGATTCAAAGCCAGGCCATCAACGCCCGCTTGCAAACCAACCCCGATAAGAGCGCGATTGCAAAGCTAGAAGAAGAATTGAAACGGGCCGAATCCGAGCGGCAGCATCTGGAATCCGAAATCCGCCAGAAGCATCATAAGTATGCCGAAATTCACTATCCGGCACCGCTGCGAGTCGAAGCAGTGCAAGACATGCTCGACGAGCAGACCGCTCTTCTCGAATACACGCTTGGCAGGGAAGGCTCTTTTCTCTTCGTCGTAAGCCGCACGGGCGTTCACAGTTACTCCCTGCCGCAAGCATCAGAGATAAACCGACTCGTCGAAGAGGCGCGTCAGGCGCTCAGTCGACCCGGCCGCCGCTCGATAGGTCGTTACGTGCGTGCGGCGCGCCAACTCTACGAGGCGCTCGTAGCGCCTGCTGCCGGTGCGCTCTCAGGAAAGCGCAGATTACTCATAGCTCCCGACCGGGCGCTCTATTATCTGCCCTTCGAGATATTGCTCGACGAAATTCCCAGGACTGGCGGGCGGGCCGACTACAGCGCATTGCCCTATATGGTCAGGCGATGGGCCATCAGTTACATCCCCTCGGCCAGCGTGCTTGAGAGCCTGCGCCGTAACCGTTCCGTGACCGGCCGCGAAGAGGGTACACACACAGGTGCGCCCCTACAGCGGAAAGAGATCGTCGCCTTCGGCGATCCGATCTACGATTTGAAAGACGCGAATGAGCCGTCGAACGCCGACAAGGCCGGGTTGATAATTCGCAACCTCTTCGAGGGGGAAGAGAGATGGGAGTTGCAGAGGCTCAGGGATTCCAGACGCGAGGTTGCAGGGATAGCGAATTCTTATAAGCCGGAAGAAGTGGCCCTGTATCTCGGAGAGCGAGCCAGCGAAGAGAACGTCAAAGCGAGCCGACACCTGAGAAACGCCCGGTTTATACATTTCGCCGCGCACGGTCTCATAAGCGAGCGGCGGCCCGAGCATTCAGGATTGGTTTTGACGCTCGGCAAGCAGTCGAAAGAAGACGGGTTGTTGCAGGTCTACGAGATATTCGATATGAAATTGAATGCCGAACTCGTGGTGCTGTCGGCATGCAGGACGGGACTTGGAAAAGAGGTGCGCGGCGAGGGCGTGATGGGGCTTATGCGCGCTTTTATGTACGCGGGCGCGTCGAGCGTCGTGGTGAGTCAATGGCAGGTAGCCGACCGCTCTACGGCTGATCTTATGGTCGAATTCTATAAGCGTATGAATGGTTCGGGCGATAAAACGGAAGCGTTGCGCGGGGCGAAACTTGAGATGATAGAATCTGGTCTCTACAGCCATCCTTACTACTGGGCACCCTTCGTCCTCGTGGGCGAGCCGAATTGAGGGAAAAAAGATCGCAGTATACCCTTCGTCTTCCTTTTGAAAGCGGGCGGACTCAGGGGCGCTCGCCCTCAAGCGTGGTTACGCGGTCTTCGAGGTATTCCATATCGGTTCGTATTTTGTGGAGTTCTTTCACAAACACGACCATCTGTTTGTCGAGGTTACGGAAGCCTGCTTTCATATCGGCTTCGAGGTTGTCCAGGCGAGCGAGCACGGTTTCCCATATAGGACGAGTCTCTTGAAGCCGCATGTCTACCTTTTCTTCGAGCGCAGCGAGCCTTGTGTCTATCCCTTGCACATGTACGACTACTTCTTTCACCTGCGCATTCAAGTCTTGCACCTGCGCGGCCATCTGCGCGACCGCCTCCTGCACCTGTGTTGTCAAACCTTGCGCCTGTGCGACCACATCTTTCACCTCCACAGCAAGGTCTTTTACAATCGCAATAATCTGATCCAGCTTGTCATCCTGAGGATCATCGAGTTTTTTAGTCAAGTCGCCGCTCATAGTAAACCTCCTGTTCCGGCAGGAATTATAGCAGCGTAAACGCTCGCGCAACCAGCGTGATTTTTCTACCCTGCGCGTTCATATCTCCCGGCTGCCTGATCCGTCATCAAACGTGGTCGGCTGGCCCCAACTCGCGATTGAAAGTCGGCAAAATCATCGCCGCACATGTGCGCGATGCTCACCGAGCGATTGCAATGATGCTCAAAGCGTGATAAATGAAAGCGGTTCCAAAAAATCATTTCAGGAGGAACCTCATGAACTCGCTCTTCAGGACGCGCTTCGCTCGATGCATCGCCATCGCTTTTATGGCATTGACCACCCTGCTGCCCTTGCATATCAGCACCGTGCAGTCTTCTGCACAGACGGCCGATTTGATACTTCACAACGGCGTCGTATGGACCGTGGACAACCGGAACTCGACGGCACAGGCGGTCGCCATTCGCGGAGACAAGATCATCGCCGTCGGCTCTGATAGTGACATATTGAAACTGCGCGGGCCCGACACTCAGGCCATAGACCTGAAGGGGCGACTGCTTTTGCCGGGCTTCAATGACAATCACGTACACTTCGCGTCGGCGGCTCAGTTCTATGAGTTCAACATCATGAAGACCTCTGCGCAGGAAGATTTCGTCTCGCGCATCAAGCAACTCACGATGCGTCTGCCGAAAGGGGAATGGATAACGGGCGGCTTCTGGGGCGCTTACGACGAGTGGGCCGCCGGCAGCGCGGGAGAAGGAAGACTTTTTTCCTCAAGCCGTCGACGCGAGCCTTTCACGCCCGATATGAACCTCATCGCCGAGATCACAAAAGACCATCCCGTATTCATTCGCAAATTCGATGACAGCCAGTTCGCCGCAAACGCGGCGGCGCTCAAGGCCGCAGGTCTCGACCCCGAGAACCCTCAAGCCGAGGATGTGGAATTCATAAAAGATAAACAGGGACGCTTAACGGGCCAGATGCGCGGGCGCGGCGTCTCAAGGCTCTTTTCGAGAATCGCGCCTCGCCGCTTTTCGCGCGAGCGACGCCTGGAGCAGACCCGCAACGCGCTTGAGATGATTCGCCGTCACGGCGTAACGAACGTCAGCGATATGTCGGATGACGAGCAGCTTGAAATCTATCGCGAGCTTCACCGCCGAGGAGAACTGACCGTGCGCGTGCATTTTCGGCCGGGGCTTGATCGTTGGAATGAACTGGCCGGGCGTGGCATCAAGGTCGGGTCGGGCGATGAGTGGATACGTATGGGCGCGTTGAAAGGCCATATAGACGGCATCATGGGCACGAGCAGCGCGAGGTTCTTCAAGCCCTACCTGACCGACTCGAATAATCGCGGCCGCTGGCGTCCCCTCATGGTCGACGATAAGGGGGAGTTCGTCGAAGGCAAATTCCTCAAATACATGCTCGACGCCGACCGCGCGGGTTTGCAGATCACAGTGCATGCGATAGGCGATGAAGCCAATAACGTTTTGCTCAATTACCTCGAAGAGTTGAACAAACAGAATGGCAAGCGCGACCGACGTTTCCGCCTCGTCCACGCGCAGGTTATAGCCGATAAGGACTTCAAGCGGCTGGGCGAGTTAGGCGTGGTCGCCGAGGTGCAGCCTTTTCACCTGAGCGATGACATGCGCTGGATGGAAGAGCGCATAGGGGGCGAGCGTTGCAGGGGCGCTTACGCTTTCAAGAGGATTCAAGCGAGCGGCGCGGTCCTCAGCTTCGGCACAGACTGGCCCGGCACTTCTGCGGCAGAGTATCCCATCAATCCGATGTTCGGGCTTTACGCAGCCGTCGCGCGCCAGACCCTCACGAGCCAACCCGCAGCGGGGTGGTTCCCCGAAGAGCGAATCACCGTAGAGGACGCCATTCGCGCTTACACATACAACACCGCTTACGCGAATTTCGAGGAAAAGATAAAAGGCTCCATCGAGGTCGGCAAATTAGCGGACCTCGTGGTGCTGTCGAAAAACTTGCTGAAGATCGCTCCAAAAGAACTGCTCGACACGGAAGTAATTTATACGATCGTGGCCGGAAAGATCGTTTATCAGAAACAATGACGGCTTCCTCCAGCATTTCGGCGGCTGTTGGGAATCCATTGATGGTAAAATCAAACCGGTCAGATCAATAGAACTGACCGGGAGGTGAAGAGAGATGTCAACTGTTTTGACTGCGCATATCAGGCTTGATGAAAGCGGGATTGCGTGGATAGACGATACGAATATCAAGGTGATCGAAGTCGCTATGGACAGGATCGCTCATGGATAGAGTCCCGAAGAGATATACTTCCAGCACTATGGTTATTTGTCCCTGGCCCAGATTTATGCTGCGCTCTCATACTACTACGATCATCAAAGCGAGTTTGACGCGAATCGCGAGCGAGATGTTCAGGAAGTCAGAGAGTTGAGGGCGAAAACGCAGGATACGCCTCTTCACCAGCGGCTTCGTTCGATGGGCCTGCTTAATAATCAACTCTAATCTATGCACGGTTTATAGTGCGCGATTTCGCGAAGCATCTTTTCCCCGAACCAGTTTGTGGAACTTTTCTTCAGTCTCACGTGAATCACTAATGGCGGCCGGAAGGCCGCACGATCAGTGAACGAGTGATGACGTTGCCAGCAACTCTCAGCGACGATCAATTGCTGCGGTTAGTGATGGCCGCAGATGAAGACGCATTCACGACGCTCTACAGGCGGCGTCAGGGCGCTATATACAGGTTCGCCTTGCAGATGAGCGGCTGCAATCAGATTGCCGAGGACGTGACTCAAGAGGTCTTCATGGAACTCATGCGCGAGCCGGAGCGGTACGACGCCGGCCGGGGGACGCTTTCGGCTTATCTCTACGGCATAGCGCGCAATCATGTCCTGCGCCGGTTGAGGCGAGACCGTTGTTATGTTCCCTTCACCGAAACGGACGAAGGCGACGGCGCGACGGTTGACGGGCGATTGATAGCTCCGGGCGATCCGCTCGACGACCTGACGCGCAACGAATCAATCGAGGCGCTCAGGCGCGCGGTCCTCGCGCTGCCCGAACATTACAGAGAAGCCGTAGTGCTCTGCGACCTGCACGAAATGAATTACGCCGAAGCCGCCGGGGCGCTCGCATGCTCTGTGGGCACTATACGGTCGCGGCTGCATCGCGGGCGCGCTCTGCTCGCAGAAAAGCTGCGCGCAGCCGACCGGGAGAGCCGGGTTTCAACCCTGACCAGCCCGGCGAGGTGTTTAGCATGAATTGCCAACATTTTGAAGACGCAATAAACGATCTGGCGCGCGACCGGATCATCGATGCCGAGACGCGCGAAGGCGCGCTGGCCCACACTGAAACCTGCGCCCGGTGCGCGGCCCGTCTCGAAGACGAGCGGACGTTGACGAAGGGCCTGCGGGCGATGGCTCAAAACTCCGAAGCCGAGCAAGCGCCTGCGCACGTCGAAGCGGCGCTCGTTGCAGCCTTTCGCCAGCGCGCAATGAAACCCGCTGCCGAAGTCAGTGAAGTTGCGCCTTCGGGCGCGCGCCGCTTCCGCCGTATGATCGGAGTGGCAGCGGCAGTTGCAGCGATACTTATAATTTGGGCGCTCGTCGCGTCGCGCCTGGAGAGCACGCCTCAGACCCATGAGGTCAAAAAAGACGACAACGCACCGGCGACGGTCCCACCGCCGGAAGAGCAAACGCCCCGGCAGGAGGTTCGACCGAGCAAAGAGCAATTGCTTGTGCAGGAGACCGGGCAGCCGCAGCATAAACCTCGCCGGACTTCGCGCCGCCCGAAAGCGAAATCTGACAGCCACGATCAGGCGGGGAAACCGGCTGAGGAAGTGATAGCGACGGATTATATTCCGTTGACTTATGGGGAGAGTCTGAACTCGATCGAGGGCGGCCAGTTGATGAGAGTTACGTTGCCGCGCTCGGTGCTCGTGTCATTCGGGTTGCCGATGAATGCGGAGCGTGTGGATGAACCCATCGTGGCCGATGTGCTGGTCGGCTACGATGGAGTGGCGCACGCGATTCGTTTCGTCCACTGATCGCTATGGAGCAGAGATCGAAATTTGCGAGCATATTATGCTCATGATATTGACATCAAGAGAAAGGGAGAATTTATGAATATCAAAAGAGAATGGATCATTACCCTCGTTTGCGCGCTGGCGCTTCTGGCGAACAGTGCGGGCGTGCTGGCGCAAGAGGGCAGGCCGTCTACCTTCACCCGCAGGGCGGGCGGCGGCGCTTTCACAGGCTCTGTACACGCATGGAATCAGGAAGGCGGAGCGCATTTCGTACAGGAAGGCGGAGCGCATTTCGTATTAGAAGGGCAGGCAGGTGATACGTTCGTCTTCGCTTCGTCCGAATTCGGCGGCAAAGTGGTCAAGGGAGCGCCCTACTCAGCCGAAGCCGTGACCGAACACATTCAGGTGCTCGCCGACGGCAATCGCATCGTCCGAAAGAGTTCCGCTTCAATCTATCGCGACAGCGAGGGGCGCACGCGCCGCGAACAATCCGTCAGGGCGATAGGACCGGGCCTGAATGTTCAGTCCGGCGAGGAGATGCAAACGGTCTTCATCAATGACCCTGTGGCTGAGACCAATTATGTCCTCAATCCGCAAAAACGCACTGCGCGAAAGATGCCCTTGCTCAGGGCGAAAATGCGGCTCGTCGAAGAGACGATGAAGGCCGCAAGGGAACATAAAGAAGCCCTCGCTGCCAGGAGACCCGAAATGCAGGAGAAGAGGGAAAAAGAGATCGCGGAACTGCATGAAAAGATAAAAGCCGAGGGCACGCATGTGGAGGTGATAACGACCGAATCGGGCAACGCAACTTTTACGGCCTCGGTCAGGGGCGAAGCCGCGAAAAATGCCAGAACCGAATCGCTCGGGAAACAGATGTTCGATGGAGTCGAGGCCGAAGGCACGCGCACCACTATCACTATCGCTGCGGGCGAGATAGGAAACGAATTTCCTATAGAGATCGTCCACGAAAGGTGGTATTCACCCGAGTTGCAGGTCTCCGTGATGACGCGCCACAGCGACCCGCGCTCAGGCGAAAACACCTACCGCCTGACCAACATCAATCGCAACGAACCCGCGCGGTCACTCTTCGAGGTGCCGGGTGATTACACCATAGAGGAAGCCAAAGGAGGTGTTGGTGTCGGTGGCATCATGCGGAGAAAGAAACCGGAGAATCAATAATCTTCTCTTTGCATACTTTTGCATCTATCGGGGTGAAGCGTCTCGCGCGCTTCACCCTTTCCCACTCTTTCACTTTCTGTAAAAACAGGGGCGAAAGCCTGATTCAAATCCACTCTCGACCTGTCACTTTTGGCGGCGAGACAGCAGGCCGAGGACCGCTACAAAAAGGGCCGACCCTATTATCGACCACAAGATAGGGAACCTCTGACCGCCAATATTTACGGCGAACAACTCAGGCAATTCGAGCATACGCGAGAGCCACACGCCCAGGAACGCCCCTATGAATCCGAGCGCGATTGACACAAGGCATCCTCCCCGGCTGTAGCCCGCAATCGCCTGCCCTATGGACCCGCATACGCCGGCCACCAGTAACAGAATCAGTAACGAAACAATGTCCATCGCTCGACCTCCTTGGCCGTCCCATTCAGCGAGATCCGCAAGCTGGACCTGTCGCGGAAGGGGCCATGTTTATTCCCAGATCCGACTCGATTAAAGCTTATACGAAAACCCGCGCCGCGCGAAAGCGGATGAAAGCGGGAGCCGGGCAAAGAGGTTTGATGGCGCACTTAAAGGGCCGTTTGCGGACAGGTGATGCGGGCGCGCAGGTGATCCGGCATTATGAAGTAGCGGGGAGAGATTCTCGATGAATCTCTCCCCGCTTTCGATTTATAGACGAAGTATTGAGACCGGGCGCTTATGTTCAGCGAATGATACCTTCGAGAAAGCGAACCGCCTCCGGGTCATCGCTTTCGCTGATGGCCGAAATAGCTCTCTTTCTCAGCCTCATGGAAGGATCGTTCCTCGCAACATCCATCAACTTCTTCAAGGCAGCCCGGCTATCGGATTCGCCGAGCGCCGAGAGTATTCGCTCCCTCACCTCTTCGCTCCGCTCCGAATCGTAGAGTTGCGAGAGCGCCTCTGCGGCCCTGTCCTCATCGATTTCGCCGAGCACGGAGATGGCGCGCTCCCGCGCTTCAGGGTCCGCATCGTTGCGCGTTATATCGGTCAGAAAAGTTATCGCGGCGCTCGTGTCCTCGCTGTCTTCGACCGCACTTATGATCTCTTGCTTGACCTTTCGATCCGCGACCGATGAATAAAGGCTTTGCAGGGCGGAAACCGCAGCGGCATCGTCGCTCTCCGCGAGGGCGCTTATGGCCTCTCTGCGCAGGTCGAGGCTCTCTCTTTCATCGCGGGCCAGATCGATCAAAAAAGACATCTGCCCCGCCAGGTCGCCGAGTCTTTCGATTGCCTCTCTGCGCACCGCCGTTGATGCGTGCGTCTTTACGACCTTCTTTAGCAAAGGAACGGCTTCACCTTCCGGCCTTTCGCCTATAGCCTCGACCGCCGCTCGTTGCAGTTCCGTACCGGCGCTCGAATCGTTGACTATGCGTTCGAGGGCTTGAAGCGTGCGCGCGTCTTGTTGTTCGCCGAGGCTTTCTATAGCTTCTCTTCTCAACTCGCGGTCAGGTTCGCTTTCAGCCACGCGGACTAGGAAATTTACAGCCTCGCTCTTATCATCATTGTCGGAGACGGAATCGAGAATCTCTCTTCTCACTTCGCGATGGCGGACGGATGCGTAAAGCTGCTGCAATGTGGCGAGCGCGTCGCCGTCGGGACTCTCGCCAATCGCGTCGGCGGCCTCTTTGCGAATCTTTAAGCTCTCGCGTTCATCGCGCACGAGACCGGCCAGAAAAGGCGTCTGGCCGGGGATGTGACCAAGCCAGGAGACGGCCGTCGCTCGCACTCTCTCAATAGAAGAATTGCGAATCAGGTCTTTCAATATGCCCTCTACTTGAGGAGCATCATGCACACCTATGCAATCGGTCAATCGATCTGCCGCTTCGACCGATTGCACGGTTTTGACAAGCCCTGCGAGAAGGTTCAGGCTCTCTTCATTATGGCCGCGACCGAGCCAGTAGACCGCGTAGCCGCTATAGTCGCGTTCGCGTTCGAGGTTGTAAAGCTCGGCCCGCACTATCGAGCCTCCGCCCTTTTCATGCAAAAGAAAGACGCCCAGGTTGCGTGTTTCATAACGCCCGCCGGAAATGTTCGTCACACCATTTATAGTTATGATCGAGCCGCGTGAGCCGATTATCACGACATCGATTCCGACGCCGGGCCGCACATCGAAAGTATAAGCGGTCCAGAACCGCTTCCCCTCAGAGCGTCCTTGCCTGACCGCCTCATCGAGGCGCGATTTCAGGTCAGTCCCGTCAACCTTCGTAAACCCTTGAACCTGACCGCCGGTTGCGTTCGCGGTCGAGTGCTTGCCGGACATTTCGGCAAGCATTTCGCCTTCGAGATTGAATTTCGCGCCCGCGACTGTAGCCAGTGACAGCGTCAACACTAAAAAGAGTTTCATCCTCCGATACCTTCCTTTCTTGCGCAACGAGAAAGAAATCTTTATAAGAAAGAAATCCTTATGCGCACACCTGTATTTGCTCGCCATTCAATAATGGCCTGTGAACCGGCCCGGCTATGGCCGGGATGATTGTTCTGTTAAGGGATCAGTTCTTCTTGAGAATCTCTTCGAGAAACTTGATCGCTTCCGGATCATCGCTATCGCCGATTGCCGACAGCGCCCTCTTTCTCAGTTGTACAGAAGAATCCCGCCTGACTATATCCATCAGTTTCCTGAGCGCCTTTTTCTCATCCGAATCGCCGAGCGCAGAGAGTATTTGATCTTTGATCTCTTCATCTTTCTCCGCATCGTACAACTGAATCAGACCATCTACAGCCCTTTCACCATCCTGATCGCCTAATGCATGGATGGCCCTTTTGCGCAATTCAGGATTGTCCGACGTGCGGGCTATCTGAAGGAGTTTGTCATAAGCGCGGGGGGTCTCGATATCCGAGAGTGTCGAGATAATACTCATCCGTATCGTCTCGTTCTTTTCCGCCTCGAATATATTCGATAGCTCATCGACTACGGAATCGTCTTCATATTCGCTCAGAACAGATATGGCTCTTGCGCGCAGTTCGAGGCTCGCGTTCGAGCGAGCTATCTCCACGAGAATGGCGCGCGCGCGCGGGCTGTCATGCTCGGAGATGGCGTGAAGGGCGGCTTCGGTTATATCCCGGCTCGCAGAGCCTGTGACCATCTCTTTAAGCACATCGAGAGTGCTGTCATCTTCCAGTTCTCCCATTGCCTGTATGGCGCTGACGCGAAGCTTCTCGTCAGTTTCGTTGCGCGCAACATTTATAAGGATGAGGGCCGCCTGTTTGGAGTCGGACTCTCTGAGCAGGGTGATCGCGCTCTCTTTCATCAAGCGGCTCGATGTAGACCCTTGTTTCAGAATGTCTGCGGCTATTGCCGCGCCTCGCTCAGGGTTTGCGTCAAAGAGGCTCTGCAAAGCGGCCAGTCGAATCTCTTCGTTGTCATCGGCTATGCCCTGTTCGATAGGCCCGGTGTTTTTAAGTTTCGGGGCGATCTCGATTCTCATAGCTTTCGCATCATCGACCCAGTTCGATTGCGGAAAGGTTTCGATCAATCGCACAAGCATATTGTCTGCGTCCTGGTATTTACTCTGCTCCTTCAACGCCCACGCCAGATAGAAGAGCGCGGCGTCAATGTTTTTGTCATTCGGATAGCTCGCGATGAAGTCGCTGAAACTGCGTTCGGCCCCGGTCCATTCTCTATCTTTGAACTGGTCTCTCGCCTTGCTGAAAACTTTCGCCGCTGCATCCGAAGCGTCTGCGGACTGGATTATGAGGTCGAGTTTAGAGAGGTCGTCCCTGTAGCCCGAAGCCAGTCCGTCCCCGCTCTGCAACAGGGCCAGCACTGCAAAAGCCATAACGAATACGACGAGCGCGCTCACGCGAAAGTGCTTGCCTGTGGATTGTCTTTGAAAATTATCGCTGCGCTGCATAAGTAATCTCCTTTTATCGATTGCTCCGGCTCGAAGCCCTGGCCGAATGGAATTGCAACTCGGCTATGATCGCCTGTCTCTGCATAAGGCCTTTGATCGCACGCACATCTTCTTGAGACGGGTTGTCAGGCAAATTGGCAATGTCGAGCAAGACAGGCTCGACGCTCAGGAGCAGTTCTCCGACCTTCAGATCGCGCTTGCGCGCGGTGCTGCGCCTTAGCAGCATATTCCGACTGAGCAATTCCTTCGACATCTGTTTTTCGTAAGAGACGTCTAAAGCGGAAGCATCTTCCGGCGCAGAGACGTTTCTGAACGCGCGCAAAAGCATCTCCGTCATCTCGATGTGTCTGGCGGTCTCACGCTGAATGAGAGAACTTGAATAATTCCGCCGCTGCCGCACCGGAACCTGATCGGGCACAGGTGTAACTGCTTCCTCGCGCTTCGCTATGCTTGCAACGTGACCGCTCTTGCGCTTCGGCTTTTGAGCGATTTTTCGATCAACGCCGGGAGTTTTGTTTTTATCTCCCTGCCCGATCATCTCGTCTTCAGGAGCGGGCTTCTGTTCGGGGTTTTTCCGTAAATCTTTTTCGTCCTTCTTAACGATCTCTGGCGGAGAAGGGGCTTGATGTTCGTTACTTCGCGGCAGCGCGAACCACAAAGCTACTATCAGAATGATCAATGCGAGCGCGGCTCGGACAGCAAGCGGAAGGCTCGGAAGCGGGTTGAAACTCATCAAGCGGTCGAGCATTCGCTGCCGGAAAGTCGGCCGCGCGTCTTCTGTGAGACGGGCGCGCAACCTCTCGTTATAGCCCGCCCAGTAATCTTCTTCGGGCAGGCCGGCCTCGACCGCCCGGTCGAAGACCGTAAGCGTTTCGGCCATCGAATGGTAAAGCGCGCGGCAATCCCGGCATCCATCGACTTCGGCCATCAGGCGCGCGCACTCAACGGAAGCGATCTCGTCAAAAACGAGATCCGTGATTCTGTCTTTCATCTTGCGACAATCGTGCATGGTCTCTACTCCGAACTAACAGCTTTCGCCTGCGGCGAGCGGCGCGCAATCGGCCGCGCCCGCCTCTACGCCCAGTTGCTTGCGCAGCTTCGACACCGCGCGAAAGAGGGCTTTCTTGACCGTTCCCGTCGAACAATCGAGCGACCGGGCTATCTCTTCGTAAGTCATCCCTTCGCGGTGCTTGAGCAAAAAGATCAACCTCTGTTGAGCGGTCAACTCTCCGAGAGATTCCATGACCTTGCGGGCCAGGATTTTATCGCTCATCTCTTTTTCGGCATCTCTGTTTTGCCCGACGGCGAGCGCGTCCAAATCTTCGATCGTTTCCCGCCCGTCCGTTTCACTCCGTGTAGCTTTTCTGCCGAACATGGAGACGGCCCTTCTGTGACTCAGAAAAGTGTTTATCGTAATCTGGCGCAGCCAGGTGTAAAAACTCGCCTCGCCTCTGAAGCCCGCGATATTGCAATAAGCTTTCAACCACGCCTCCTGCGACAGGTCTTCGGCATCGTGCGGGTCGCGGCAATAGTGAAGAGCGAGCAGGTATATGCGGCGCTGGTAGCGGCTTGCCAACTGGCAGAACGCCTCGCTATCGCCCCGTTGGGCGCGTCCGATCAATTCGCTTTCACTCATCACGGGCAATCGTCCTTCGCACGACTCGATCATATAGACCCATCTTACGCATTTTGGTTGGCGCGCGGCAGCTATTTTTTTCGGATGCGATACGATATCCTTGACCGATCAGTCCTTGCTCTACTCAAGCAGCATTCATAACGGCCAAAATGATGCAACGAGAAAATGGTGGAGACGTTATAATTAATGGTTGAATGGGCAGGGACCGGAATCGTTTTATTCGGGCAAATCCCGTTCGATGAAAATATCATGAAGGCATTCAAAAGGAGGAAGTATCTTATGTATAGGGTCTCAGGAAAACATCTGTTGGCGCTGGCGCTCGGTTCGGCATTGATGGCAGCCGTTATAGTAGCCTGCGCTCAACGCGCGATGGAGCGGACAGGCATCGAACCCTCAGTCATCGCCGACCCTTCGGTTGCAACCGATGAGCAGAACAATATAGAGATATATCGCAACTTCGGCGAAGGCGTCGTCAACATAACCAGCACGAGCTATGCCGAAACCTGGTTCGGGATATATCCGCAGGAAGGCACAGGCTCAGGTTCGATAATCGATGCCGATGGTCATATACTGACCAACCATCATGTGGTCGCGGGCGCAAGGCAACTCGAAGTTCAGATCGGAGAGGACAAATATCCGGCGACCCTGGTGGGCACGGACCCTGATAACGATCTGGCTGTTATCAAAGTCAGCGCGCCGCGCGACCGCCTGAAGATAATCCCGCTCGGCACCTCGAAGGGGCTTCATGTCGGGCAGAAAGTCCTCGCTATAGGGAACCCCTTCGGGCTTCAACGCACGCTTACGACTGGCATCATAAGCGGCCTCGAACGGCCCCTGCGCGACCAGAGAGGACGCACCATAGAAGGCGCTATTCAAACCGACGCATCGATCAACCCAGGCAATTCAGGCGGGCCGCTCCTTAATGCCAGGGGCGAGATGATAGGCATCAATACGGCGATATACAGCCCGTCGGGCGGGTCGGTCGGCATAGGCTTCGCCGTGCCCGTAGACACTGCCAGTAAGATTATCCCCGACCTCATCGCCAAAGGATATGTATCACATCCCTGGCTCGGCATTTCGACCTTCCAGGTCAGCCGCCGCATAGCCAGACACTTTCGATTGCCCGTGAGCGAGGGCCTCATAATCGGCGATGTCTACAGAGGGAGCGGCGCGGCGACGGCCGGGCTTCGGGCTTCTGTCGTGCGCGAGGATTACTTCGGCAACGCTTCGCTCGAAAGGGTGGGCGACATACTGCTCGCGGTCGACAGACAGCCCGTCAAAAACCGCGACGACCTTCAACACGCCCTCAAAGACAAGCAACCCGGCCAGACCGTGCAGGTGGAAGTGATGCGCCAGGGAGACCGCGTAACCCTGCCCGTCCGGTTGAGCGAGCGGCCTAAAAACGTCCGTTGATGATCGAGGGATACGGCCAGAGGCTGACCGCTTATCAAGTAAAAAGGTAAAAGTGAAGAATCTGTACTTTTGCCTTTTTACTTTTGCCTTACAACTGCCCTATCACTGTTGCTGGCGTTGTCTGCGCTGTTGATCTCGGTACTCTGCTACGGCCAGGTCGTGTTCGGCGGCGGTGCGCGAAAATTTGTGACGGCCCGTCGTGCCGCTCACGACGAAATAGAGATAATCCGAATCTTCCGGGTAGAGCGCAGCCTCGATCGAAGCCCGGCCCGGAGAGGCGATGGGGCCGGGAGGCAACCCCGGATATACATAAGTGTTGTAGCGCGAGTCGCGGCGGCGGTGGCGCGGCTGATTCGGGTTCCCGTCGTAATCGCCCGCTAGTTTGGCTGCGTATATAAAAGTCGGATCGCTTGCGAGCAGCATACCCTTCCTCAACCTGTTCATGAAGACCGATGAGATGCGCGCTCGCTCGTCGGGCACACGCGCCTCTTCTTCTATTATCGAAGCGAGCGTTATCACCTGATGTACGGACAGGCCGAGCCGCGCGGCGCGGGCCGTCCATTCGGGAGTGAAGACCTCTTTGAAACGATCCGCCATGGCCTGTATCAAATCCTCGGCTGTCGTCTTCGAGGTATAGATATAGGTGTCGGGAAAGAGATAGCCTTCGAGGTTTCGGGTTTCGGGCGCTAACCTGAGGATAGGCGTCTGGTCTTCCATCAAGCGCAGGAACTCTTTTTGGGATGCTTTGCCGGTCCTGGCCGCGAGGGTCTCGGCTATGTCGAAGCGGTCGAAACCTTCGGGTATGGTTACGCGCTCGAAATAGACATCGCCTCTTATTATCTTGTCTATGGCCTGAAGCGGCGAGATGGGAGATTCGAACTTGTAATCGCCGGCCTTGAGATGCGCGCCGCGACCTGTGATCCTCAGATAAATTTTCAGCACGTTCGGATGGCGCACTATGCCTGCATCGCGCAGGCTGTCTATTATCGATTGCGTGCTCGTGCCCGGCTCGATGGTGATGATTTTATCGGCCGAAGGATGCTCGACCGCGCGGCCTATGGTCGCTTTCGCCCAGAGGAAGGCGGCGGCCCCGCCCGCAATCGTAAGCACGAGCAAAAAGAGTATCGCGTAGCGCCGCACGGGGCGCTTGCGAGAGGGCGAAGGGGCGATTTGCTTTTCGGAAGCGTCGTCCGACAGACCCTTTGTGTTCATGCGTTCGTCCTGGTCGCCGATAAATAATCCTGTAAAATTATCATCGCGGCGAATTCATCAGATCGCGCGCGCCTCTCATCGCGGCTCCAGCCGCGTTCAATCATGATCTGTTCGGCCTCGTAGCTTGTGAGCCGTTCATCCTGCATAGAGACCGGGACCGAAAGTTCAGCCTGCAATCGCTCGGCGAACTCCGTAGCCGAGCGGGCCGCATCCCCTGCGGTGCCATCCATTCTGAGAGGCAGCCCGACGACCACCGCTTCGACTTCGAGGTCTTCGACCAGAGATTTCAGCCTCGCAAAATCGCGCGCGCCATTCGACCTGCGAATCGTTTCGACAGGGCGGACGCTTATGCCGAGCGCGTCCGACACGGCCGTTCCTATTCTCTTTGCGCCTAGATCTACGGCGAGCACTCGCATTTGAATTTCACGACTTGTGCTAGTTGAAAACAGCCCGATTCTGCTTGCATTTTGATCCCCTCCCCTTTTAATTGATAGTGTGAAGCCTGCGCTTCATTATCAAATC
>JAKEHD010000319.1 GCA_022615215.1 Blastocatellia bacterium | reverse complement strand
GAAGGATGAAGGATGAAAACCGGAGTGAAGTGATCGATTCATCCTTCATCCCTCATCCTTCATCCTTCGAGATCGGCCCCCGCCCCCCGATGCAACCATTTCTCTATTTGACGACTGCGCTCGTCGCAGGAATCCTCATCGATATATGGGTCGGGCCGTCGCCATGGCTCGTTGCGGCGCTCGTCCTCGCGTCGCTTGCGGCTACGATCAAATTCATCCTGAGCAGGAAAGACCGGGCCGCCACCGTTGCTATACTGATCGGTTTCATCGCGACGGGCGCGTTGCTCTCTTCAGCAGAGAAACGCCCGGTCGACCCGGCAAGGCTCAACCATCTCTTCGACCAGGGGGCGATCACGCCGGCCGATCCGGTCGAACTCGAAGGCCGACTTGCCGCCCCTCCCGAACCCGCGCCGGAGAGGTATTATCTCGACCTCGAAGCCGAGAGCTTGCGCACGCGCGCAGAGATCATTCCGGCAAAGGGGCGCGCGCGGCTGATGCTCCCGATCATCGACAGTGTAGCGGCCGAAGAGTTCGCCCGGCTCGCATTGGACGGGGGTGCGCGCGTGCGAGTGCTTGTCAGGCTGGAGCGCGCCCGCAATTACGACAATCCCGGCTCTCCCGATTTCAACGATTTTCTCGAACGCAGCGGATACGATCTGAAAGGGACTATTAAAAGCCCCCTGCTGATCGAGCGCATGGAAAGCGATACCTCAAGCTCGGTCCTGTCCTGGCTTTACCGCTTGCGACTGTCTGTTATGAAGGCCATTGACGAACGGTTCAATCCCCGCGTGGCGGGCACGTTGAAAGCGATGTTGATGGGCAATCGCTATTTTCTCGATAAGGAAACGGTCGAGCGCCTTCAGGAGAGCGCAACCTATCACACGCTTGCCATATCGGGCATGCATATAACCATAATCGCGTGGGTGTTGCTCGGCGGGAGATCGGCTCTCAAGAGACGCCGCGTCGCGCGCATACTCTTTTCGATACTGGCGCTCTGGGCTTACGCAGTCATGGTAGGGCTTGCGCCGCCCGTGACGCGAGCGACTCTGATGATTACGGTGGGGATCATAGGCCCGCTGATGTTTCGCCGCGCCGCTTCGATCAACACGGTCGCGCTTGCGGCTTTCGCTATGCTTGCGCTGAAGCCCTCTCTTGTGAGCGACGCGGGATTCCAACTGAGCTTTGCGGCGGTCGCGGCAATTGTGGCGCTCGCGCTTCCGCTCACGGAAAAGCTCTGGGCGATAGGCGAGTGGCGGCCCTCTTCGCGCGCGCCTCATCCGCCTTCGTGTCCGCATGCAGTGAGGGTGTTTGCGGAATCGCTCTTCTGGGATGAACGCCGCTTCAGGGAAGATATGCGCCGCGCGCCCGTGCGTTATCAGTTGGACAAAACGCGCGCCGCGCGCCTGCTCAATCTGTTCAGAGTGCAATGGTTGTTGAGAGCGATAGTACTGCTCGTCATCACTTCTGCGGCGATTCAACTATCAACGCTTCCGCTGATGGTCTTCTACTTCAACCGCGTAGCCCCGGTCGGGGTCTTGCTGAACGTAATGGCCGGGTTGCTCACAATGTCATTGATGGGGGGCGCGGTCGCAACCATTCTGACAGACATGTTGAACGGGTGGCTTGCAGCAAAGCTCGAATTTATAATCACGGCCCTACACCACCTGCTGGTCAATGCGGTCGTCCCTTTCGCAAACATCCCGGCCGCGACCTTTCGCGCGGCGCACTACGAAGGCTGGCAGGAGATCATCTATGCGGTCTATTTCATACCGCTCATGTTGCTGGCCATCCTGATAGACAGGTGGCGGCCGGTCTCCGTAAAGGATGAAGGCGGAAGGATGAAGGATGAAAAGAGACTTCTCAATCGCTTTCAATCTTCATCCTTCATCCTTCATCCCTCATCCTTCCAAACGCCTGCGCTCCTCGGCCTCTTATGCATTGCGACCCTTCTGGTATCGATGATCGCGGTCGTAAGGCCCCCGGCCGGACCGGCTGTCGGCAAGCTGACCGTGTATTTCCTGGATGTAGGACAGGGCGATTCTACGCTGATCGTTTTCCCGCGAGGGAAGACTATGTTGATAGACGGCGGAGGCCGGTTGCGTTTCGATAGACGTATGGATGCCGCGCCCGGCGAATCGCTGCAAGGGAGTGAATCGAACCTGAACGGTCGGGACGGCGATGAGGATGATGTCGAATCGAAATTCAGAGAGAGTTCATTTTCCGTAGGCGAATCGGTCGTCTCGCGGTTTTTATGGTCGCTGGGACTTACGCGGATCGATTATGTGATGGCCACACACGCCGATGCCGATCACATCGGCGGGCTATCGGAAGTGATGAGTAATTTTCGCGTAGGCCAGGCCATCGTGGGGCGCGTCCCTGCCAACGACGCAGAGTTCAACCGCTTTGCTGATACCATAACCCGGCGAGGCATCCCGCTATCGGTTGTGAATGCTGGCGAACGCTACGAACTTGATGGCGTCTCGATAGAAGTACACTGGCCTCCGGGCGGCTCTCAAACATCTGCGACCTCCGGCAACGACGACTCGGTTGTCTTGCGCATAATTTACGGCTCGGTATCGGTGCTGCTGACGGGCGATATAGAGCAAGCCGGCGAAGACGCGCTCGTGCAATCAGGCGTCAACCTGCGCGCAGACCTTTTGAAGGTGCCGCATCACGGCTCCCGGACATCTTCATCCCAGGCGTTCATAGACGCAGTGCGGCCCCGCTGCGCTGTGGTCCCTGTGGGCGAGCGCAACGCTTTCGGACATCCAGACCCTACGGTAGTGAATCGTTATCTCGAACGGGGAGTGAAGCTCTTTGAGACCGGGCGCGACGGGCTTATAACCGTAGAGACCGACGGGACGACGCTCGATGTCAGGGCTTACATAAAGAGATAAAGAGAGTTCAAAGTCTGGGCATTTCAGGATCGGACGGGTAAACCAATCTTCTATTTACGGTGCCGTGCTTCGAGGGATCATAGTTTGTCCAGAGCACTTCTGTGCGTTTGTCTTTCGTGGAATGAATCGTCTTCCCGATCAATTCAAACTTGTGCCACCTCGAAGTCGGGTAAAGGTCCGACATGAGATTGCAGTCATAATTGCTGATGGCAACCATCCCCTGAACCGAATTCAGGATTTTGGCCAGCTCTATGTGTTGCTCGTCGGTCATTTCAGCGCTGTAGCTACGCGAGTCTCCGCGAGTTTCATGTACATACGGCGGATCGCAATAAAAAAGCGTCTCTCTGGAATCGTATAAACGAATGACCTCGATAGCCGGGCGATTTTCGATTTGTACCCTGAGCAACCGTTCGGCTATTTCAGGCAATGCCTCTACTCCTCCGAGCCACCGGCTGACAACGCCGCTCATCCCTGCTCTGCTCGTGTTCTTGCAATTTGCCCATCTCCCTATGCTTGCGGTCTGCGCCAGCCCCGTGCGAACCTGACGGGCCCGAACGTAAAACCGCCGTGCGCGTTCAACTGCGGAAAGAGATGGATCTATCTCGCAAGCGATGGCGAACTCCTCGCGGGAAAATGGGGTCAGGGCGATTGCTTCGACCAACTCGTCCCTTCCTGTTCTTAGGACGCGGAAGAAATTACAGACTTCGCCATCAACATCGTTGTAGGTTTCAACAGGCGAAGGGTCTCTATTCAATAACACGGCTGCGGAACCGCCGAACGGCTCGCAATAATGATGGCACTCCGGGAGGAGAGGGAGTAACCAATCGAGATGTGAAAACTTCCCGCCGTACCAGCCGAAGGCTATCAGTTTTCTGCGTTTGGGAACCATGATTGGCGATGGCTTTGCGTTTCTCATCGCTACATTGTATATCCCATTCAGCGGAAGGACTCAAGGCCGGCGAGGAAAGGTCATGTCGATCAAAATCAAACACTATACGGTTGCAGAGTCCGATTAAATAATAACCGTAGAGACAGACGGGGCGACACTCGATATAAGGACTTACAGGAAATAGGGGCGGCTGACATAGCTTGTACTGGACCGACAGTCGAATTTATTCGCTGCAAAAACCGGAGCCTGCATTTGCACCCGCGAGCAAAGCTTCCATGTGTTGGCGCGCTTTCCATGCTCCCGTGCGTGTGGCGACCTCGACGCCCTCGGTCCACGCGCGGCAAGCCTCGTCGCGGTTGCCTGAGTTCATGAGCGCGGTGCCGAGCATCTGATATGCGGCTGTGTAATCGGCATTCAAGCGCACAACATTGCGCAATGCCTCGGCCGCATCGTTCCATCTTTCGAGCTTGAGATATTCGCTCGCAAGCCCGTACCAGATCATGGCTTCTTCGGGTTGCTCTTTGAGCATTGCCTCGAATACTTCTATCCTCGACTGCGACATTTGTGACTGCCTCTTTCTTGATTCGTTTATGTTTAACGATTACAGCCATCGGCCATCAATCTGAAATCTGATGGCTGACGGCTGATAGCTGATGGCTGAAACCTGACAGCTATTCCTTCTTGATTGTCATGGTCTCAGGATCCCAGCCGTAAGCCTTTTTGTCGAAGTAGCTGCGATTGGTCAAAAGGGCCGGACCCGCTGCCCGGAACCCAAAGATTGCGTCCTCTACGACAGGCTTTCGCGAGCGCACCGAGTCGAAAAAGACCGTGAAGTGATCGAGCGAATCGCTGTAGTTCGGCGGCGGCGAATAGTTCTCTTCGCTCGACGGACGCATCTCTTTCTTCTCAGGGTAGCGCGCGCGATACTCCTTCATAAAAGCTTCCTGCACATCTTTCGGGAAAGTGTCGGTGCTGTAGCCCGGCTCCTCTGCGCGAGGCCTGCGCAATACGGTGACAGTGTTGCCAATAGTCAACACGCCTTCGCTCCCGATGAAGCGAAAGCCTGAGCCTCCACCCGACCCATCGGCGAAGTTGACCCTCAAGGCGAGATTGAACGCAGGGTAGTTGGCGGTCTTAGGATAATCATAAAGGCCGAGCATCACATCGGGCACGTCGCGGCCGTCTTTCCAGAAACGGAGTCCGCCCGTCGCCATGACGCGCGTCGGCCCGTCGGTGCCGAGAACGAAATGCATGCCTGAGAAGAGATGGACGAAGAGATCGCCCGCAACCCCCGTCCCATAATCCTGATAGTTGCGCCACCTGAAGAATCGCACTGCATCGAAGTCTCTCTTGGGCGCGTCGCCGAGGAAGCGGTCCCAATCGACCGTCTGCGTAGAAGCATCAGGCGGTATCGAATACTGCCATGCGCCTATGGCCGAATTGCGGTCCCACCATGCCTCTACCATGTTCAACTCGCCTATCACACCAGAGGCGAGTAACTCTTTCGCCTTGCTGTAGATTACGGAGCTTACGCGCTGGCTGCCCACCTGAAATACACGGCCGGTCTTCTTCTGAGCTTCGATTAGCAGCAGGCCTTCGTCGAGCGAATGGACCATAGGCTTTTCGCAGTACACGTCCTTGCCCGCGTTCATCGCGTCAATCGAGATGCGCGTGTGCCAGTGGTCCGGGGTCGCAACGATTACGGCATCGACATCCGAACGGGCGAGCACCTCGCGGTAGTCGCGCGTGGTGGAGATATCGTTTCCGAAAAGCTCGCGCGAGCGGGCGAGTCGCCCATCGTAAAGATCGACGGACGCGACCACCTCCACGCCCGGAACGCGCAGCGCGGTCCTCGTGTTCCACATCCCCTGTCCGCCCGCCCCGATCAGAGCGATCTGTATCCGGTCATTGGGCGAAACCTTCGGGGCTTGCTCCTGCGGACGTTCGGCTCCAAGTATACGGCTTGAAGTTCCTGCAACGAGGGCGGAAGCGGCCGTCAGCTTTATGAAATCCCGCCGAGAGGTCTTTCCATTATCGTCCATACGGTTTGCCTCCTTAAAAACATCCGGCATAGTCTATTACAAGGGCGCGCGCTTCGCCATCGGTTTATGCTCTTGAGTTGCAATACAAGAAGCGGCCTCGCAATCCTTGCGCGCTTGCGCGACGGGGGAAAGCGGTCTATCATCGTCACCTGTTCAGGCATTAATAAGGAGGCTTTACGATGTTGAAAAGGATGGCTGCGATTGCGCTGATTGTCTGCATTTGGTTTCTGACAGATGCTTCGGCAGTTCAAGAGATGGCTGCTTCACCTGATAAAGTGATCGGGCGGTGGGATATAACCGTTCAGGCTGCGGATGGCGCGAGTTATCCTTCGTGGCTCGAAGTCACTCGCGACGGAGACAAACTCGCGGGGCGCTTCGTCGGGCGAACCGGCAGTCAGAGACCCGTCCAAAACGTAGAGTTCGCAGACGGCCAACTAAGTTTCAACCTTCCGATTCAATATGAAAGGCGCGCGAGCGCGCTCGTCTTCAAAGCCAGACTCATGGGCGACAAACTCGAAGGGACGACGACCGACCCGGCAGGCAAAGAATTGAAGTGGACCGCGCGCCGCGCGCCCTCGCTCGCGCGGCGCGCGGCCCCGCGATGGGGAAAGCCCGTAAGCCTCTTCAACGGCAGCGACCTCAAGGGATGGAAGATGCGCAACCCGAACGCCCCCGGAGTCTGGGAAGTAAAAGACGGCGCAATGGTCAATGCTCCTCGCAGCACTGACATAATCACCGAGCGAAAGTTCACCGATTTCAAACTGCACGTCGAGTTCAAGATGGTAGAAAAGAGCAACAGCGGCGTTTATCTCAGAGGCCGCTATGAAGTGCAGGTTCAGGACGACTTCGGCAAGCCGCCCGACAGTCGCGGCATAGGCGGCATATACGGTTTCATCGCTCCCAAGATCAACGCAGCGAAAAAGGCGGGCGAGTGGCAGACCTTCGATATAACTCTGATCGGGCGAATGGTCACCGTTGTACTTAACGGCGAAACCATAATAGAAGAGGCTGAAATCCCCGGCATAACAGGCGGCGCGCTCGACAGCGATGAAAGCGCTCCCGGTCCCATAATGCTGCAAGGCGATCACACGCAAATCCATTACCGCAACATCACCATCACGCCTGCCAGATGAATGAAGGGCAGGCAGGCGTCGTTGAAAGGGTTATCCTGTCAACGATTTTTCAGAATGAGTGAATGAAATTAGCTCAGGTTGTTTCTCATATCTATTAGAGTTTGTTCTTGAGCAAGAGAGATGTCCTGGCAATTAATAGCGCAATCCAATAACTCTTTTACTATATCGGTCGGCAGTATGCCTATGTGTTTCATGCGTCCGGAAAACTTACCCCGTAACATGTGGCTTGTGTCAAATTCAAAAAACTCATTTAACATAAGCCAGCTTTCGCCTCTCAAACAACAACTACCGTCAGGCAAATAGAAGTTCGGGTAATAATCATCAGACTGGCATCCAGTCTTACGCCCCTTGCGTTTGGGTTGAGAGGTTGTTTTGATGACGATGTATTTGCCTGTAGTACCATCATTAAGAATGATCATCAATTTCTGGCCGATTGTACCATCTGAAAACCTAAACTGAGTGTCACTAATGATGGTTCCAGGAGTCATTCGTAATTGGATAACATTTCTTGGTGTTCAATGGCTAGTGGCTTAATCGATTCTTTCTCGGTCTCGTCTAATGCATAATCGTAGGGAATAGGAGAAAATTTACGGCCTTCCTCTTCATAGACCTTATGCCAAGGCAATGTCGGTAGATGAGTAGCTTCTACCATTTCTTCAGCATTAGATAAGGCATATCTATCTGAAAGATCATATAAGAGCCTTAATTCACGCTTAGTAAAAACTGTTGGGTCGAATTGAGCTTTTGGCTCAATAATAAACATCTTCCTTTGAGGTTTCGGTTGGACTAATTCAATATCAATCTTTTCCTGAAAATCTGGCTGTGGATCGTCTAATTCTGCTGACAAATCTGCCGGAACCGGACCTTTCGGCCAAGCATAATAATCCAACCCTGTTACACTTCGCCCGGTCTCCTTATAGTGCTCGAAATCGAGAAAGTATAAGAGCTTGAAGAGCTTTGTTTTATAGCAGCTAGACGTGTTCTTACAGAAAAAGACAATGGCGTTGAGGAGTTTTTCCCTATTTCGATTAATGAGCATTTATCTCTCCCTACGCTGGCAAAATAAACATTTCACTTGTGAAATATCATCCCAAGTGTTTCATTCGTGAAACAGTATACTCTGCGCTTTCAGGGAAATCAATTGAAAGTTTAATAATTCATCAAACTACCCGAATAATTCATGAAAAAGCGGAGACGAAACAGAGACAAAACCATTCGGAATCACTCAGCTTGCTTGTTCCTTTCCGGCTTTGCGGATTGCATGATTGCAATGATCACTCACCCGGCTAACGCTTTGACAAGCTCACGCGCATGTCGGCGGCGGCTGCGCGATACGGGCAGTTTCATTCCGTTTGTTAGCTCTACCCACATGCTCCCATCCCGATTATTAGACAGCGAAACTATTTCAGACACGCGCACTATGTTGTTTCTGTGAAGTTGTTTGAATGCGGCGGGGTCCAATCGTTCGACAAGGCGCGCGAGCGACAGGTCCGTTATCGCTTCGCGCGAACCATCGAAGTATACGCACGTATAATGGTCGCGGCTCACAAAACAGGCGATCTCTTTGTCCTCCACTATTCGCAACTTTCCGCCCTGCTTCACGCTCAACCTTCGCAGGTAGCCGTCACGCTCGGCCACCGCCGCTTCGAGCGCGCGCAATCGCTCTTCGTCGGCGACCCGGCTGAGGGCGCGGTCGAGCGACTCAAGAAATCGTTCCGGGGTGAAGGGTTTCAATAAATAATCGCAGGCATGCTCTTCGAATGCGCGCAGGGCGAACTCGTCATAAGCGGTCTGGAAGACTACGTGAAAAGGGCGCTCGTCGAACTGTTGCAATACCTCGAAGCCTGAAAGTCCGGGCATCTCTACATCGAGAAATACTATGTCCGGCTCGAACTCACGAATGCGTTCCACCGCCTCAAGCCCTGTCGCGGCGGCTTCGACAACGAGAGACCGGCCCGATTGCTTCAAGTAGCGAGACACGCGCTGCCGGGCCAGCGGCTCGTCATCGACGATCAGTATGCGCCTGGGATCACTCAATCTTCTCTCCCGAAAAACAGAAGCTCGCAACCGTGCGCCCCGCTTCGTCGGTTCCTATATCGAAGCGATGCCCGGACCCATAAAGCAAATCGAGCCGCGCGCGAGTGTTCGTGAGTCCCGTGCCCGCAATTACATCGCGCGGGTAAGGCTCTCCTGTGTTTGAAACGCTCAGGCGGTAGTGGCCCTCCGGTGTCCGGCAAATCTCTATACAGATTTTACCCCCTTTGAGCGATTTCGATACGCTGTGCTTCACCGCGTTTTCAACGAGAGTCTGAATCATAAGGCTCGGCACGTAGACATCTTCAGCCGTGTCGGGGATTGAAATAAAAAATTCAAGGCGAGGGCCGAAGCGCACCTGTTCGAGTTCGAGATAGCGGCGAGCGATTTCGATCTCCGATCCGAGGGGCGCGGTCTTCGAGCCGGAATTTGCGAGTATCTGCCGGTAAAGCTCCGAAAGCGCATATGTCATCTCTGCGGCGCGGCCTTCTCCCGATTCTATCAACTCCGCGAGGCTGTTGAGCGCATTGAATAAAAAGTGCGGCCGCATCTGATGTTCGAGCGCGTTGTAACTCGCTTCGGCTGCGACGGCGCGCAGCGCGAGCGCGTCTTCTCTGGCCCGGCGATAGGCGAAGTGCAACAAAAAAATCAGGCTGATGATTCCGCCAAATACCAGCGCGGGCAACCACGACAGGTTGATCTCTTCTTCTCCCAGGATTCGCGCTTTCGTGTAGGAGGCGAGCCAGATGCCGGAGACAGTCCCTATGCCGCCGACTACGATCTGAAACACGCGCGTTGTGCGAAGCGTCAATCCCGTCCTCACGCGGATGGCTGTAATTATGGCATAAGCGGAGGCGAGAAAAATCCATATAGAAAGAGTTACGATCACCCCGGAGTTCAAAGAGATAAACAGCCCCGTGAGCAGGCGACGGCGCGCCTGCCAGTATTCCAGATTGAGAAGAAAAGGAATCATCGAGGCCACGAGTCCCCACGGCAGGTAGGGCATGTAGCGCGACAACTCCTGCCAATACTTGTGCCACTCATCCCTCATCGCCTGACGATTGTGGCAGAAAGAACGCATACTGCCAACCGCGCATCCGATGTCATACAACCGTCCAGTCGGAAAAATCTGCCGTTCAGAATAAAGCCCCCCTCACCGCCGCGCGAAAGGCGTAGAGTGTAGCGTGCGGAAATGATGAATGCGGAACGATGAATAAAGCGAGTTGGCATACGCCTCGTCGCGGAGAGCAACGATTGAAGTTTGTTCGATTTCAACCGTCGCTTGCGCGACGCGAAATCTGTTCGACCGGGCACCGGGCCTTGAAAGACCCGGCTAAATTCAGCAGCCGCTCGCGCGGCTGAACGGTTACAACATAGTGCCTGCGCGATTACGCGACCGCGCTCCGGAACTCTGGTGAATCATATAATCATTCACGTCGCGGCGTTTTCTTCAGGGAGGCTATTGACTATGGATGCGCTTGGAACTGTTCATACGACTTTCGGCGTGACCTCTATGGTTTTCGGGATGGGAGTGGTCGCGTTGAAAAAAGGGACTCGAATCCACAGGACGCTCGGACACCTTTATTTTTCCAGCATGGTCGCGCTCAACGTGACGGCGCTTTCGATCTATAAATTATTCGGCACATTCGGGCCGTTTCACTTTTTCGCAATCGTAGCCCTGGTCTATGTCTTCTTCGGCTTGAAGGCGGCGGTTCTCAGGCGTCCGCGCGAGAAGTGGCTCGCTCGCCACGCGAAGTTCATGTCCTGGTCTTATGTTGGGCTTATGGCTGCCGCCGCATCCGAGGCCGTTGTGAGAATTCCCATCGGGAGTTTCTGGCCTTCGATAATCGTAGCCTCCGTGCTCGTCGGTGCGGTTGGAGGTTTGATGATTCATACGAAGTTAGGAGCGGCAATAGGCGGTGTGCTGAGGCGAGAAGACGCGAGAAGCTCGCTTGCCGGGGCGGATCGATGAGCAATCATTGACGGAGAATAAAACTATCAAGAGGAGTCTTTCATGTCCGATTCGATGACGCCCTGAAACTATGAAAACGGCTACGCCTGATGTCCGACAATCTGCCAGATTGTCGTTTTCGTCCGCCTTGCAGCCCTCGATCGTGTGGCAGCTTGTCGGACATTTTCCGAGGAGATCCGAAGATGACATACGACAAAGCGAACGTCATTGCGATGATGGTGATGACGCTTGGGATAATATTTTTTATAGCGATGGCCTTTGGCGTGATGCCGCGCAATTACGCGCTATTTGCAGGCGTCTCCTGCTTCATCATCGCCACTATGGTGAGGCGCATCAGTGTGCAGAAGAAGTAATATTCGGCGCACAACGCCGGAGGCCGCGTGAAACAAGAAAGAAATCTTTATGAGAAAGAAATCTTTATGCGGCATCACAATTCCGAATTGCGCGCGAATCCGGGGACGAGCATGCGCGTCAGGCGTTCGGGGTTCTTTATGCTCTGTTTCGCCATCCACCGGTCGGCTTCGGCTATAGCCACGCGGCCCTCGTCGCCGCCTGTCAGAGCGCCCAATCGCCTTCTTGCCGCCGCCGCGTAAAGCGCCATGTCCGCAAGGTCGAACCCTTCGGCAGCCTCAGACAAAAATTTTGCGGCGCTCGATTGATTCCCCTGAAACCCCTCAACTCCTGCGTACACGAGCAGGGCGAACGGCTCGGCCCAGAATACTTTTTCACGCTCTATCCGATGGGCCAACGTGCGGGCGACCCTTAGAAGGCGTTTGGTGTCGGTTCCGCTCGCGGCCGTGGCGAGCGCAGTCCGCGCTCGAAGGTGAGTCGCCTCTATGCGCACGGCCTGGATGCGCAAAAGCATGGAGGCGGCGATGTCGGGCCAGTGCAGTTTTATGTGCCTGTAGGCGAACAGATCGTCGCCCGTGTAAAGCTCGATTTGAGCGAGCGCGAACAGCGAGTTGTAATGCTGAAGGTGAAAGCCATCCTGAGGCCATCGCTCAAGGGCTTCGATCACTTCCTGCCGCGCGCGATCAGGGTCGTCGGCCGCAAGCCATACAAGGTTCATACGTGTGCGCAGATCGGTCGCTACATGCAGATTGCCTTTCTCTTTGGCCGTCGCAATCAGCACGGGCAGGCGGCGCGAGACTTCATCCAACTCTCCGAGAAAGACCAGCGAACTGAGCAGGAAGCGGTAAGCGGTCGTCAATTCCCAGGTTACTCCCGTACACTGATCGCGAAGTATTACGGTCGCGCGGTCGCACAACTCGGCGGCCTTTTTCCACTCACCCACCAGATAATTCGCAACTCCCGCCGTCATCGTGGCCAGCCCTTTTGCATGCGGATGATCTACCTTCTTTGCAAGCTCTTCAGCGGCCTTCACGATCTTCCGCGCGCGTTTTCGCGCAGGCCCTCCGCCGGTCGCCGTGAAGGCCGCTTCCACGGCCATGGCGCGCGCGACGCGATAAGGCTCGCCCGCTTTCAGAGCTAGCATCAGATGGCAGGTTTGAAAGTCCGCGCCGCGAATGCTGTCGACGAGCGCAAGCCCGGTCGAGACCGCCCAGCAGGTGTCTATGCGCAGGAGTTCGTCTTCGGAAATCTCGCTTGCGTCGCGCTCTACGAACTTCAATCCTCGGAGCCTGAGCAGCGCGCGCCTCAAGAGTAGAGAGAGCATGGCCCGACGGGGCGTTTCGGCCATCTTCATGCCTATGCGGGAGAGGACGGTTTGAATCACTGAAAGCCCTTCTTCTATGTGGCCGCTTATGAGGAATTGCTCGGCCGCGCGGCGCTGAAACTCAAGGGTAGTCCCGCTTCGCGCGCGCGCGGCATGAGGATTCCTTTCCCGGCTCACCTCTTCAGACACTTGCATATAGACCCTCGCGGCTTCGGCGGCGCGTCCGGCATTGGCGAGCGCTTCGGCAAGTCCGGCCTTCATCTCTATGAGGCGGTCGCCGTACAGGGGCGTTTGGAAGGATGAAGGATGAGGGATGATGGATGAATCTGGAGTTCCAGGTTCATCCTTCACGGCAG
>JAKEHD010000042.1 GCA_022615215.1 Blastocatellia bacterium | reverse complement strand
TTCTTTCTTGGTTTTTCTCCGTGTCTCCGTGCCTCCGTGGTGAAATTCCATTCCCATTCTGAACATTTACGAAAACTGAAATATGTGGTGCGCGAAGACCCTCTCATGATAATCTTTGCGTTCGCGCATGCAGAGGTCACAGGCTGGAGGGGAAGTCTGAAGGGACGCACGCGCGATTCGGGCATCGTGCTTTTCACTCGATTATGAGCTTATTAAAAACGACGGGAATGGTGTTCTCAAAGTCCCGGTTAATCTCTGCAAAAAAATAGAAGTATGCCTGCTCTTATGCCCTTCGCTATAGAGAACGGGAGGATACCTGTATGGAGGTTTTAGCAAGCCCGCTGTTCATTCTGGCCGTCCTGTGTTTCAACATAGTCATCTCCGAATGGCTCGTTCGACGGACCTTTCTCAGACATTTGGGGACGGCCCTGCTAGTCATACTCGTCACAGCCATCCTTGCGAATCTCCGCGTCATACCCTCGGCCTCGAATGCGCCTCCGTTGTACGACATCATCTTTTCCTACATAGCGCCCATAGCGATCTTTTACCTGCTGCTGGAAGTGAACCTTCGCAATCTGAAACAGGCCGGACTGCCTATGCTGCTTATGTTCGCCATAGGCGCTATTGGAACGATGGCGGGCGTCTACACAGGCATGTGGGCCGTATCGGGCCGCGAGTCCATAGGCCCTTCCTATAATGCCATTGGCGGGATGTTCACGGGCACATACATAGGCGGCAGCATCAACTTCAATGCCGTAGCCCTCCACTACGAAGTCAACAAAGAAGGCACTCTATACGCCGGTTCGGTGGCCGTAGACAACATAATCACAACGTCCTGGATGGTCGTCACTATCGTCCTTCCAAAAGTCTTATCGAGATTTTATTACCGAGAACCGAAGACATCGCAGCTTGCAGCCTCCGAAGAATCGAAGCCTGCGGTCTCCGAAGAGATGATGAACAAACACAACCACGACGCGGAAACATTGTCGCCTCTAGATCTGGGAATAATGATAGGCCTGGGGCTTGCGGCGCTGCTCGTTTCAAATCTGCTCTCTTCACTGTTTTCAGGCGTTGGAGTCACAGTGCCTTCGATTCTCATACTGACGACTATGGCCCTCGTGCTCGCACAGATACCTCTCTTTCATCGTTTGAAGGGGGGCCGCGTGCTGGGCATGTTTACGGTCTATCTCTTTCTGGCCGTGATAGGCGCTTACTGCGAATTCGCCGCTCTGGCCGAAATAGGCTCGCTCGGCGTTACGCTTTTGATATTCGCAACCATACTGGTCCTCGTGCATGGAGCGATAACCTTCGGCCTCGGAGCCGCGTTGAAACAGGACTGGAACATCGTGGCCATAGCATCGCAGGCCAATATAGGGGGATCGACTTCGGCCCTGGCGCTGGCAAGGAGCCTGGACCGCCCGGACCTTTTACTGCCCGCGATACTTGTGGGCGCGCTCGGCAATGCCGTCGGAACTTATCTCGGCTTTCTGGTGGCGAGATCGCTCTGAGGGAAGCGGACGGAAGCGGCCGATTTTTTCTGGACATCGGCGCGCACTCTAGTACACTTAACCGGACAATTGAAAATTCCTGTACGGGTGGCCCTCTGTGGCCACCCCTCATTGCAAGCCATCCGGTTGCGGCAATCGAGGGGCGATCACAGAGGATCGCCCTTACATGTTATTCAATAAGAAGGTGACGATGGAATATCTGCCAGACTCGTTTCTAGCGATTGCGATCTTCGTGTTCGGCCTGCTGATCGGGAGTTTTCTGAACGTGGTCATTTATCGTCTGCCGAGGCGCGAATCTATCATCTTTCCCGGCTCTCACTGTCCGAGTTGCAATGTTGCAGTCAAGGCTTATGACAACATACCGGTTCTTAGCTACGCGATACTTCGAGGCCGCTGCCGCAATTGCCGCGCGCCGATCTCGCCCGTATACCCTGCGGTGGAGTTACTGGTCGCCTGCCTTTATCTTCTGCTTTTTCTGAGTGACGGGCGGTCGCGTATATTCGTGGCCGATCTGGTCTTCGTGTCTCTGATCGTCCCGCTGGTCTTCATCGATCTGCGCCATAAGCTGCTGCCCAATGCCATAACCTATCCCGGCTTTTTGCTGATGATCGTTCTGCGCGCCCTTGCGCCCGACACTGTTATAGTAAACTGGACGAGCCGGTTATTCGGTCTGTCGGACTGGCCCGATTGGGGCGTGGCGCTTGTGGGTTCTGCGCTCGGCGCTCTCGCGGGAGGAGGAAGCCTCTGGCTCGTGCGCGCCCTGTACCTGTGGCTTCGCAAGGTCGAAGGCATGGGGCTTGGCGACGTGAAGATGATGATTATGGTCGGAGCTTTCCTCGGATGGCAACAGACCTTACTGACGATCTTCATCGCTTCGTTGATCGGCTCCGTCGTAGGAGTATTATTAATAAAGCTGAAGGGCGGCACCATGAAGATGGAGATACCGTTCGGCGTATTCCTGGGACCGGCGGCTATAATCGTTCTGTTTGTCGGCCACGAGTTGATTACCTGGTACGTCGAAATGTATACATAAGACTGCGAACACAAAACCGAGGACTGATGATATGAAAAAGACTCTCCTGTTACTGCTCATCATTTCGATCACCATCGTTCAGCCCGTCTCCGAGCGCGCCGCTGCGCGTACACCCGTCCGCGCGCGGCACGCAATGGTCGCCTCAACGAGCGAGGTGGCCTCGCGCGTGGGCGTTGAGATAATGCAACGCGGCGGCAATGCAGTTGACGCGGCCGTCGCCGTAGGGCTTGCGCTTGCGGTCACATGGCCTGCGGCGGGAAACCTCGGCGGCGGCGGTTTCATGATGATAAGGCGCGCGGACGGCAACACCGAAGTCATAGATTACCGCGAACGCGCTCCCCTGGCCGCGAGCCGCGATATGTATCTAGACAAAGACGGCAATGTTATCAAGGACGCATCGACCATCGGTTACAGGGCGGTCGGCGTGCCGGGGACGGTCGCGGGGATGGCGCTCGCGCTCGAACGTCACGGCAAATTGAAATGGCGGGATGTAGTCGACCCGGCGCGGCGGCTCGCAGCCGAGGGCTTCATCTTGAATTACCACACGGCGCGCAGCCTCAGAGGGAGCGAGCGACTGCTTTCGCGCTTTCCCGATAGTAAAAGGGTATTCCTGCGCGACGGCAAGTTCTACGAAGAAGGCGAGCGACTCTCTCAACCTGAACTTGCGGCCACACTCGCAAGGATAAAAGAGAAAGGCCCGCGCGAATTCTACGAGGGCGAAACCGCCCGCCTCATAGCCGCAGATATGAAGGCGAACGGCGGCCTCATCACCGCAAAAGATCTCAAAGAGTATGAACCGAGCATAAGAAAACCTCTCAGAGGCACATATCGCGGTCACGAGATAATAAGCATGCCGCCGCCGTCATCGGGAGGCGCGGCGCTGATAGAGATGTTGAACATACTCGAACGCTACAACCTGTCGGAGTTGGGCCACAACTCTTCTGCGGCCCTGCACCTTCTGGTCGAAGCCCAGCGCCGAGCCTTTGCCGACCGCGCGGAATTCATGGGCGATGCGGATTTCGTCAAAGTCCCGGTCGAGGGCATGATATCGAAAACGTACGCCGACGAAATCGCCGCGACCATCGATCCCGAGCGGGCGACCCCAAGCGCCGATATTCGAGCGGGCAAGCCCGTCGCTTACGAATCGGACCAGACCACGCATTACACAGTCATTGACGCAGAGGGCAACGTCGTATCGAACACATACACGTTGAACGGCGGTTACGGTTCGGGCGTGACCGCTCGCGGGACGGGCGTCTTGCTCAATAACGAGATGGATGATTTCACATCGAAGCCGGGCGTGCCTAACGCTTATGGATTGCTTCAAAGCGAAAACAACGCCATCGCGCCCCGCAAGCGGCCGCTTTCTGCTATGACCCCGACCATCGTGCTCAAAGACGGAAAGGTCTATTTTGCAATAGGCAGTCCAGGCGGCCCGACCATAATCAACACAGTGCTTCAGGTTATCGTCAACATCATAGATTTCGAGATGAACATACAGCAGGCCATCGATGCGCCGCGCTTTCACCATCAATGGATGCCCGACGAAATACGCTGGGAGCCTTACGGGTTGAACAACGACACGCGGGCGGCGCTCGAAAAACGCGGGCACGTCTTCGCCAAGAGATCCAGTTCTATGGGCGATGCCGAAGGCATAATGATAGACCCGAAGAGCGGGATGAGGCTCGGAGCTTCAGACCCGAGATCGGGCGGCGTCCCCGTCGGATATTGAAAGAAACGCGGAATGATGAACGATGAACGCGGAATTAATCGAAGCAATATGCAAAATAGAGCCGCGTAGCGGCGTTATGAATTTAGCCCGGTTTTTCAAAGCCGGGAAAAGCGACATATTGTTCTGTCTCGTCGCGCGAGCGACGGTTGAATCGGTGAGCGCCAAAAAATCAATCGTCGCTCGCGCGACGAAAAATCTATGGCTCGCCCTGGTCCGTGCCTTGAAAGACACGGCTAAATTCAGGCTGTCGCTACGCGACAGGAGGATTCGCGTGACCGTTTTATGCTCAGGCTTCGACTCACCCTTTCGCGCGAATCATATCATCATTCATCGTTCATAATTCATCGTTTCCCCTGATGCCATGACTATAGACGAACAGATAGCATACCTGAAAAAAGGCACCGTAGATTGCATCCCCGAATCGGAGTTGCGGCGCAAGCTCGAACGCTCGGCTGAGACGGGCAAGCCGCTGAGGGTCAAGGCCGGGTTCGACCCCACAGCGCCCGATATACACATGGGCCACACGGTGCTCATACGCAAGATGCGCCACTTTCAGCAACTCGGCCACCGGGTCATATTTCTGATAGGCGCTTTCACAGGCATGATAGGCGACCCGTCGGGCCGCTCCGCCACACGCCCCCCGCTCACTCGCGAGCAGATAGACGAAAACGCCGAGACCTACAAGGAACAGATTTTCAAACTGCTCGACCCCGATCTCACGGAATTGCGATTCAACAGCGAATGGATGTCCGAATTTTCAGCCGAAGACTTCGTGCGGCTGACCGCGAAAGCTACTCTTGCACAACTGCTCGAACGTGAAGACTTCAAGCGACGATTCGAGACTCAGGCTCCGATCAGCCTGCACGAACTGCTCTATCCGCTCGTACAGGGGTACGATTCGGTCGCGCTCGCTTCGGACGTGGAACTCGGCGGGACGGACCAGAAATTCAATCTGCTGATGGCCCGCCAGATTCAGCGCGAATATGGAATCAAAGAGCCTCAATTGATAATGACCGTGCCGCTGCTCGAAGGATTAGACGGCGTGCAGAAGATGTCAAAGAGCCTCGACAATTACATAGGCATCACGGAACCCGCGCGCGATATGTTCGGCAAGGTGATGTCCATAAGCGATGAGTTGATGTGGCGCTATTATGAGTTGCTGACCGACATGTCCGCGACTGAAGTCGAAGAGTTGAAACAAGCCGTAGCGCGAGGAGAGCGCCACCCGCGCGAAGTCAAAGCCGAGTTAGGTCGGCAGATCGTCGCAGACTTTCATTCTGAACGTGAAGCCTCTGAGGCGAGCGACGAATTCGACCGCATGTTCCGCGAAGGCCAGTTGCCTTCGGACATACCCGTAGTCGAAAGATCTGCGGAGACTGTGAAGCTTGTAAAACTGATTGCAGCCGAGGGGCTTGCGCCTTCGGTCGCCGAAGCCCAGAGGCTCGTCGCGCAGGGCAGCGTCCGCGTAAACGAAGAGCGCATAAGCGATGTGAAGCACGACATAGAAGCAGAGCCGGGCCGTGAGGCATTGATTCAGGTAGGCAAGCGAAAATTCCTGCGCGTGGTTTTCAAGTGACTCACCTTGTTTTATAGGTTCAAGGATGACGGAGATTTTCTGTTTGTCTTTCCAGATTTCGCCCAGGTTGATTTAGAATCTTTCTATAGCAACGTTGCGCCCCCGTAAATCGTATGACCAGTTGATGCAAGAGCAAAAGACAAAGCTGATAGAAGCTGCTCCGCAATCGGCGGAGCCGGTCGCATTGCCTGAATCCTTCGAATTATCTCCCCCATCAGAAACCGCCGTCTCGACCGACGCAACCATAAAAATAGGCGTGCGCGGCTATCTGCGACTGCTGCGAATATCGCTATCGCTTCTCGTATTCGGCGCGAGGGTCTTCATCAATTCGCGCGGCTGGTTCGGCAGGAAAAAGATCCTTCCCGCAGAGCTTCGCCACAGGGAAGGCGCTGCGCTCAGGGATAAACTCATCCGCCTCGGTCCCACTTTCATTAAAACAGGTCAGACCCTCGCCACTCGCGCAGACATCCTCCCCGTAGAATATATTCAGGAATTATCGCAGCTTCAGGACCAGGTGCCGCCCTTCCCTTCCGAACAGGCGCGCGCCATAGTCGAAGAGGAACTCTGCGCCCGCATAGAAGATATTTTCGCAAGCTTCGACGATGAACCCGTAGCCGCCGCAAGCCTCGGACAGGTCCATCAGGCGAGGCTCAAGACGGGTCAGGTTGTCGCCGTAAAGATTCAACGCCCCGATATTCGCGAGCAGATAGATTTCGATATAACCGTCCTGCGCCGCGTAGCTAAGAGGCTCGACCGCTATCCGAACCTCATACGCGGAGTCGACTGGCAGGGAACGCTTGCCGAGTTTCGCGGGACCATCTTCGAAGAGATCGATTACGAGCAGGAAGTCCGCAACGCCGAAGAGTTCAGGAAGAACTTCGCCCAATGGAAAGATGTCTATGTGCCCGCCATCCACCCTGAGATTTCGACAGGGCGAGTGATCGTCATGGAATTCATAGAGGGCCTCAAGGTGACAGACACCGACAGGCTTTCAGCCGAAGGGCACGATCCGCACAAGGTCGTGAAACTGCTCGCGCGCACCTATCTGAAACAATTGCTCGAAGACGGCTTCTTTCATGCGGACCCGCATCCGGGCAACCTGCGCGTGATGGCCGACGGGCGATTGGCCTTCTTCGATTTCGGCATGACGGGCCGCCTCTCGATGGAGCTTCAATCGAAGCTCATAAACGCTTTCTTTCACATAGTCGAGCGCGACGTGTACGGGCTTGTAAACGACATGATACAGCTTGGGTTCATAGAACTGTCCGCAGAAGAAGAAGACCGCTTCAAGCCCGTGATCGAAGCCCTCTTCGACCGCTACTTGAGCAAGAAGCTCGGCGAAGTGCAATTCAAAGAACTGATCTTCGACCTCGCGCATGTCATTTATGAATTCCCCTTCCGCATCCCCGCGAACTTCACATACATAGTGCGCGCCATCATGACGCTCGAAGGCATAGGCACTATGGTCGATCCGAACTTCAACTTCTTCGAGGTAGCGCGCCCATACGCCAAAGGCTTCATGTTCAAGCGCGAAGGGCGCTATCTCCGCAGCCTCATAGTCAATCAATTGATACGCGGCGAAGCGGGCAACATCGAATGGGGCAAGGTGTGGAAGCTTGCGAAGATGGCCTTCAAATACTACATGCGCGGCGAAGACAAGCTGTAAAGTATGCAGGGGTGCAGGGGAGAAGGAAAGCAGGGGAGCAGGGGTGCGGGGGTGCAGGGGAGCTATTCTTCTTCACTCTCTCGTTTATACCCAATCAGCTAATCGCGCAATGATCCAATCACCCTTGCTCCCCTGCATTTTCACACCCCTGCCCCCCTGCTCCTCTACCCCCCCCCACTCCCCTGCTCCTCTGCACCCCTGCTCCTCTGCTCCCCTGCTCCTCTGCACCCCTGCTCCTC
>JAKEHD010000318.1 GCA_022615215.1 Blastocatellia bacterium | reverse complement strand
GCCCGACTGGGTTTTGATGGACATAATGATGGAGAGGGTGGACGGAATTACAGCCACCCGTGAAATCCGACGGGCGTTTCCTGACGCAAGGATAGTGATCGTGACCAACTTCGATGATGCAAAGTTCCGGGACGCGGCGCGCGAAGCCGGGGCCGGTTACTATGTGCCGAAAGAGAACCTGATGGCAGTCAGGGCGGTTCTGCTGCAAAAAGATGCCGCCCGGAACTCGGCATTGTAAGGCTTATCAAAAACATGAGCGAAATAGATTCACACATAGAAAGGAAGGATTCGATGAACACTGATATAGACAATACAGCGAGCTATCCGATGGTGACTATCGATAGCAGGCCGACAATAAAATGTATTCATTCTGCGCGATGGGCGACGGGGCACAGGATGATTTATCTGCTGAGGTTGAGCCTTGCGGCGGTCTTTTTCTGGTTCGGCATTCTCAAAGTCGCGGGCCTGAGTCCCGTGCTGGGTCTTTTGCAAGATTCTTTTCCAATGCTCGCTCATTCGCCGTACCTTGAGTTGCTCGGACTCGGCGAGATGATGATCGCCGCAGGGCTTGTCGTAGATCGTTTTGCAAATCACGCATCGCTTCTGATGGTGTTGCACCTGGTAGCCACATTGACCGTAGTACTGGTTTCGCCAGCGATTGTCTTCGCTCCAGAGTTCCCTGTCCTCACGATGGAGGGCGAATTCATCGCCAAGAACATCGTGCTGATCACTGCCGGACTGGTCATTCTCTCTTCGAGAGAAAGGCAAAAGTAAAACGTAAAAACTTCCATTTCGAATGAATAAACGCAGAGATAGAAAGGAGAGACTCGATGAATACCGACATTGAAACCAAAACGAACCCTGCGCTGATGAATGATTCATTTGCTGATTCACGACCTTCGACTCGACCCGCTGCGACTATGAACGAGAGGACGACGAGGCATTCGGACCACAGTGCCGACGGCGAACTGGCCCAGGTCTTCGAGCGTGGAGACTGGCCTGTGGCGCTCGCGCTCTACGAACATCGCAATCCGGGCCGGGTGATGGTCGATATCAATCTCGAAAGCGCGAACATTGTCGAAGCAATGCCGCGCATCAACGGAAGGAGCATCCCTATGAATACTGATATTGAAAATAGAGCGAGCAACCAGTCGATGAATGATAGATTCGCAAATTCAAAGCCTTTGACTCAACCTGTTGCAACTATGAATGAAGTCGCTATCGATTCCCTGAACCGCCATGACGAGATAAAGATTTACACGGGGAGGAGTGAATACCGCTTCATGTTGACAGACCCGGTCGATCTGCGCGGACTGCTGACGGGCGGGCAAATGGGCGAAGAACTTGCAGAGGTCAACCTGCTGGCCATCCGCGATGATGATGGATTCCACCTCAAAGATGACGTCTCGGCAATCAGCAAAGGGATGCGGATTATCTTCCATATTCCCGCCGGGGAGAGAAACCTCGTGACTTCGCCTATCACCAGGCTTGTCCTTTTAAAGAACGAAAACTGAACGGCGGCCTCGCAACGCTCGATTGAAAAGGAAAATTGAAATGAGGGTGTATACGGTCGAAGACAACGATTTCAGGCGCATTTTGATTTCGAGAATCATCAGCGAAAACCTGTAGCTGTTCTGCCAATCCTTAGAACGCCGAATGCGGGCAAGCAGCCCCACACAAGAGCATCACAATAAAACGTCCGGCAGGCTGATAGCGCGATGGCCTGCCGGGTGAAGTTTTTCACCCGTAGCGCGCGCACATTCGTCTGCCGCCTGCGAAGACCTGTGGCGCAACCGCAATCATTTCTCAAATCGCGGACTCGTGACGGCGGTCACATCCTGGGGTGACCGACGGTACAGATTTCGCAGCCCCACACCCTTATAATTTCCTCGTATTTGAAAACTGAAAAGCAGCGCCGCTGTTTTGTCCGTCGTCCGTCGTCCGTTGTTCTTTAGTCAGGATTCGCGCTACCGAAATAACGGACTACGGACGGAAACAGGAGGTAATAGTGATGGCGGAAGAAGATCGCGACATTCTCGAAATATTGAAGGCCGAACTCGACTTTCTTGAGAAGGGCGGCTACGGGCGCTCGGTTCGGACGCCCTGGCAGCCGACCTCGGTCTTTCAGGACTCTCCGAGTTGCTTCTGTTTCCCCGTGCATGAACACGACGATGTGTGCGCATTGATGAGATTCGTGCCGCCCGATCAACGCTCCGCGAGCGTGCCCTGCCATCACATACCGCTCAATGAAGCGGGAGAGACCGCAGCCGAAATCGAGGAGCGGGGAGATCAGCAGAGGCTCGAAGAGACGGTCAAAGAGTGGCTGCGCGCAAAGATCAGGGAGATAGAAGAAGAGAGGGCCGGCCTTATATCTGTTTGAAGGCCGGCCCAGATAGGAGGTGGGGCGATGAACATCGAACTTTATTTATTACTGATTCTGGTCGCCGCTGCCGCGCTCTGGTTAGTACACCCTCGCGTCGTGGGGGCTTATGTTAAGTTCCGGGGCAAGAGGCTCGTCATCTGTCCCGAAACCAAAAAGCCCGTAGGCGTGGATGTGGATGCAAAGCATGCGGCGGTGACGGCGCTTTTCGGCGGGCCGGATTTAAGGTTGAAAGACTGCGCGCGATGGCCCGAACGCGAGGACTGCGGCCAGGAATGCCTTCTGCAGGTCCGTGCATGGCCGGAAGAATGTTTGATTAGCGGGATGTTTGCGAAATGGTACGAAGGGAAGTATTGCGTCTTTTGCGGAAAGGAGTTCCTCAGAGTCTACCTGCTCGACCATAGGCCCGGTTTTTTGTCGCCCGAGGGCAAGCTCGTCGAGTGGGCAGATGTGCCGCCTGAGACGCTCCCCCAAGTATTTGCCACTCACAAGCCGGTCTGCTGGGATTGCTATGTGGCCGAGACATTTCGTCATCGATATCCGGAACTGGCCGTAGAGCGCCCCTGGAAAGGCGATGCCCATTATGGGCAATGACCGTGTCAGCCATCAGCTATCAGCTATCAGCCATCAGAGATAAAACTGATGGTCTGGGGGAGGTGACATTATGAAGAGATACATATTGGCAGGAATTGCATTGGGCACGCTCGTGTCGGTCGGCAATGCGCTTGCGACGCGAGGAGAGACCTCTTCGGACAAGGAAAGAGCGGTGGTAGAGTTCGCGGATAAAACCATTCTCCTGGACGTTGTGCTTCAGGGCAAGTACCTCTTCGAGCATGATGACGGGAGGATGGCGCGAGGCGAGGCTTGCATGTACGTCTACAAATACGAAGCGGGCAAGGCGGGCGAACTGGTTGTCTCGTTCCATTGCAAGCCCGTAGAACGGCAGGCGGCAAGAATCACGGTGACGAGCATCGCCGCAACTCGCGACCCGGACGTTTTCGAATTGAAAGAGATACAGTTCGCAGGCAGCAACAAAGGGCACTTCGTCCCGGCCTTGAAGCCGTGACGAATGCCCGATCAAATCGCCGGGCGATGTTGTTTGAGTCTGAATCCGGCGACCCCCACGAGCGAGCGGTGACAGCTACGCGGTTGGGCAGTGAAGGCTGTCACCGCTTTTTCCGAACAGGTTGCTTTAGAATGCACCCGTGGTATTTGGAAATCTGAAAGGTTCTCACGAAGCGATATTTCTCGTGGGAGTTCACAAAAGGCCGAAAATTGTAGATAGGAGGTTCGATCACGAAGAGACTCGTTTTAATAGCACTTATAGGAATCATAATGCCTCTCGGCGCGCTCGCGCCGACGGGCAAGGCTGAAGTCAGGTCCGACGAGAGGGCTGTCGTCGAATTCACTCAAACCGTGAAGCTCCTGGACGTTTTCTTGACCGGCAGATACCTGGTCCTGCACGACGATGCAAGGATGGCCGAGGGCGAGGCGTGCCTTTATGTTTACAGGCAATCGCCGGGCGAGCCGGATCAACTGGTGGTCTCATTTCATTGCCGTCCGGTACAGCGCGCAAGGGCCGACAGGTTCAAGATACTGGCATCGCCCGTCAGCCCTTCGATAAGCGTGCTCGAAGTGCGCGAGATTCAATTCGCGGGCGCAACCAAAGCGCATCAGATTCCATAGCTGAACTGGGCATCTCCTTAGTGAATGCCGGTTGCATCGCACTCTTCTTCGACGCATGCTTTTGTGAGTCCCGGCTGCTGACACAGGGCCGGGACTTCGCTAAAGGTGCGTCACTTTTTTCATGATCGAATCTTTATAACAACCGCCAGTCCCGGTTCCGCTTTCAGGTAAAAAGAAGATTTCGCCACCCGGTTTATTCAACCCGTGAACTTATTTTTTAAATTGCGGAGTCGACGAAGAAAGGGATCCCTATCGCTCCCCGAGGATTGCGGAATTTCACTCACGGCGATGTAAAATTCTTCGCAAGAAGGGTTCCGTTCGATGAGGGCTGTTTGCTCCGTTTTTGAAATACACCTGAGCGAAGGCGTTGACAAAACCATGCGTAAGCTATTGATATACAGGCGGTTAAACCATCTGATGAACGCCTGGAATAAAATTATCTCGTCCTGCGCTCAAGTCAGGAACGCCGTAGGCATCATTATGCTCCTGCTTCTGTTGCTGTGTTATATGACGGGCATGTTCATAATGCAGCAAAATGCGGATGGCTTCTGAGATTACTATCAAAGCCTCACGCCCTCGCATATGCTCCTATACGCCAGGCTCGGCATCTTCGACATTTATCATTCCTGGTACTTCACTCTGCTGCTGGCCGTAACAGCTTTGAATATCATACTCTCTTCGATAGAGCGTTTCCCTGCGGTTCGATTTAAGATGGGCCGATCTTATGGGGAAATTCACTCAAGCCTATGCGTAATTCTTCGCAGAAAAGCTTCTGTAAAGTGACATTGCTTCTTTACATTTTACCGGCCGATGATATAAGGGGCGGCGAGGGCTGCTTTAAGTCCTCGATAATGAACGAAAAGTCCGCTGCAAACCGGCGGCCGAAAATTATTTCCACTTCCCCCACAGGTTTTGCACACTAATTGCTCCCTGTGATTGAGGATGAGCGATATGCGTAGTATATCGCTCACCGCGATGCTGCTCCCGGCCTTTTTGAATCGACGTATTTACAAGGGCCGTAAGAACCGATGAGGAGGCAAACCATGAGCCAGGTGAAAATTTTAAAAGCGGCAATAGTCGGCGGGTGGGTTTTAGGCAGCCTGTTGTGGGCAGCTTCAAGCTCTTTTTCGAAACCCGCTGAACCTGTTGAGACCGAGTCTCTCCCGGCTGTAGAGCAACAATCCAAAGCCGAAGATTACGTCGGGAGCGAGACCTGTAAGGATTGTCATGCGGGACAATTCAACAGCTATTTCAAGACCGCGCACGCACGGCTGGAGCATTTGGCAAGCTGGCCCGCCGATAAAAAAGGCTGCGAAGCCTGTCACGGTCCCGGCAAGGCGCACGTGGAAGCGGGCGGCGACAAGAGTTTGATAAAGACACTTCGAAGGGGTTTCGACAAAGACGGTCTCTGAAACCTGTCTCAGTTGCCACGCAGGCAAAGAAGAGCACAACAACTATCGCAGGGGCGAGCACTGGCGCAACGATGTGGGTTGCACGGATTGCCACGCGCCGCATTCGACCGATGTATCGCCGCTCAAGATGCTCTCGAAAAAACAACCGGACCTCTGCATCAAGTGCCATAACGAGACGAAGTCGCAATTCAGTATGCCGTTTCATCACAAGGTGCTTGAGGGGGCGATACGTTGCAGCGATTGCCATAATCCGCATGGCGGATTTGAGAAGAAGCAGACGAGGCTCGCTTCGGGAACGGATGCGGCCTGCGTCAAGTGTCACGCAGACAAGCAAGGGCCTTTCGTCTTCGAGCACGCGCCCCTGAAGATCGAGGGCTGCACTGTATGCCATACGCCTCACGGGGCGACAAATCCCAAACTTCTCAAACGCAATGATGTGAGGCAACTCTGCCTTGAGTGCCACAGCGACATAGGCACATCGATCGGCGCTCACGGTACGCCCTCTTTCCACAATCAGGCGACTGGGAGTAGATTCCGGGACTGCACCACCTGTCACGTGAAGATTCACGGGTCGCAAACCCATCGGTTCTTCTTCAGATGAAGGTGCCGTGACAAGCGAGCGAAAGAGTATTTCTTCGCCGAGGAGGATAGGTCATGAAAATCAAATTTGCATACATCCTGCCAGCCGTGCTCGGTCTCGTGATTGGTGCAGCAAGCGTTCGAGCGCAGCAACCTGCGGCCAATGGAGACAAGGCGCAACAACCTGCGTCCGGCGCGTCAAAACAAGCCTGGGATTACGCCGTGACATCGAGCATAGAGATAGGCGTCCGGGGCGTGAGCGTGGACGGCAACGCCGACAAATACCGGAGCGACCTCAATTATGATCCCGGCTTCCGTCTCTTCAATTCGAACCTGCTCATACAGTCGAAGAACAACGATGGCGCGTTGTTCGACTCCTTGCTCGTGAGTTCGTTCGGATGGGGCGGCGATCCGAGTCAATACCTCAGGGTCAATGCCGAAAAGACCAAATGGTATCGCTTCGACGCAAACTATCGCCGGATAGACTACTTCAACAGCCTGAGAAATTTCGCCCTGAACCAGCATATCTCAAACACGCAGTTCCAGGTGGGCGATTTCGATCTCACGCTGTTGCCTGCAAACGAGCGTATACGCTTCAACGTAGGGTATTCGCTCGACCGTAACGACGGCCCTTCGCTTACGACTTATGATTTCGATCGCGACGAGTTTCCACTACTCGCGCCTGTTAGAACCGAGGCTAATGATTACAGGGTCGGAGTGGATGCCAAAGTGAGTGTACTCGATATATCCTTCCTGCAAGGCATAAGGTATTTCAAGGAAGACACTACATTCTTTATAGACGAGATCCAGCCCGGAAATTCCACGACCACCCCCACCGAGTTCCAGACCTTTCAGCGCGACATGCCCGTTCGCGGCCGCATCCCTTACAGCCGTCTCAGCCTGCACTCGTTTCTGGGCAACAGAGTGGACATAACCGCGCGTGTGCTCTACACGAGCGCGACCACGGATTTCGAATTGTTCGAGACTATAACCGGGAAAAACCGCTCCAATAACGACCTGATTGCCAGGTCTTTTGCGAGCGGGGATGCGAAACGTCCGAGCACGATTGCGGACCTCGGTGTCACGGTCTTTGCTACGGAAAGCTTGAGGGTTTCGAACACGCTTCGCTTTAACAATTTTCAGATCAGCGGCGGCCGTGGGCTTATGGATGTGGTGAACGGAGTAACTGCTGATGAGTTGGCCTTTCACATAACGAAATACCGCCGTTACGAAAACACGTCCGAAGTCGATTACGAGTTTCTCCCGCGCTTCACCGTTCACGGCGGCTATCGCTTCGGCGACCGCCACATCGAGCGCGACATTCTGGAATTCGATCCGGAGGTTGGGCCGGGCGAGCGGGAAGAGCCTGAACTCTTCGATAACCAAACTCACGCCGGCTTTTTCGGATTCAAGGTGCGGCCCGTCAGGGCCTGGTCGCTCTACCTCGACATCGAGAAAGGCACGACCGACAACGTGTTCACACGCGTCGATAGCTATGACTACACGAACTTTCGCGCGCGCAGCATAATCAGGCCGACCAATACGCTCACGATAAACACGTCTTTTGTGACGAAAGACAACAACAACCCGACTCGGACTGAAGAATTTCCGTTTCGGGATTTCGGCGCAGACATCAACAGCCGTGTCTATTCGGGGTCGGTCGATTGGACGCTCAATGATAAGTTTTATCTGAGTTCGGGCTACACATACACGCACCTGACGAGCGAGGCTCAGGTCGTATTCTTCTTCAACTCCGTCTTGCAGGATGGACTGAGCCGGTACTTCCTGAGAGACCATTTCGCTTTCATAAACACGACCGTGCAGTTGCATCCGCGCGCGCGACTCTTTGCCGGATACAACATACACAACGACAGGGGCCAGGGAGATCGCGAGCCGCTTTCATCGGCCGAGTTGATAGGGTCGTTCCCTCTGCAATTCCAATCGCCCGAATTCCGGCTCGACCTCAAACTGACGCGCAACATAGATTGGGTTGCGGGCTACAAGTGGTATGACTACAAAGAGAAGCCCGAAAGGCTGCAAAACTACAACGCTCACCTGCCCTATTTCGCGCTGAGATTCAATTTCGACCGAGGCAGGGAGCAGTAGAAGTGAGATGGGCTGTATGAACCCGGTCTGGAGTTAGAAGACCGACCAGGGTTGTTGCAAAGTAGATTGACAAAGAGAAAAGGCTTCCCTGGGAGCGCAGGCATCCTGCCTGCATGCCTTGCGGAGACGCCGATTCTTGAGAAAATCAGCAATGAGGCAAGCCCGGCACGCTGGAAGCGTGCGTTCCCAGGTACTTTGCAACAGCCCTGGAAAACCGACAGCCGCAGTAGATTTCGAGAAAGGTGGATGCTATTATGATTCGTTCCGTAAACCAAGTGAAGAAACTGGTAGTCCTTGCGCTGGCGATTAGCCTCTCGGCAGTAGCGTTTTTGACATCAGGTCCGTCGCAGGCGGCGGGCGCGCCTGTCCAGGATATTGCGGCCCTCTACAGGGCAAAGTGCGCGAGTTGTCACGCCGCAGATGGCAGCGGGAATACTCCGGCAGGCAAAAAGACAGGCGTCCGCGATTTGCGCTCGGCCGAAGTACAAGGCCAGTCTGACGCCGTGCTTTACAACATAACCGCGAAGGGCAAAAACAAGATGCCCGGCTATGAGAAGAGCCTGGGCGCTGACAAGTGCAAAGAACTGGTCGCATATATTCGCAAGCTCAAACCCTAAATCGAAGCTTATGAGATTGGTACACTCACCCGATGATAGGAGTGGAGTTCAGAGTTCAACCTTCAGGTTGCTGGCGCTCCAATCCGGCAAGCCGCCATCTTGAACTCTGTACTTCATCTCTGTCCCGATCTTGTGTGGTTCGATTTAGACCGGGCGGATTGCGGATTTTTGGAAGCTCCTTCATTCTGCATTCCGCAATCTGAAATCCTCAATCCCGGCGCGCAGCCTTTAGCAAATCACAAGGAGATGCTCATGCCCTGGTCAACTACGCTCATCGCAATCATTCTTGTAGCCATAGCCTTGACCGTGCTTCTCGCAGCAAGGCCATCGCTTACCATCACGAAGGCGGGCAAGATACTGGCCTTTTTGTCGCTCTTCATCTTTCCGATAATGGCCGGAACGATGGGCGTTTTCGAACACATCGAGCGGTCGAAATCGACGGAGTTCTGCACCTCTTGTCACGTGATGGAGGATTATGGCAAGAGCCTCCGGGTGGACGATTTCTCCAGCCTGCCCGCCACTCACTTTCAGTACAATCGCGTGCCGCGCGACCGCGCCTGCTACACCTGTCACACGGACTACGCGATGTATGGGGATTTCCGCTCGAAGCTCAGAGGATTGAAGCACGTTTACGTTCAATATCTCGGCACAGTCCCTCAAGAAGTGAAGCTCTATACCCCTTACAACAACCGCGAGTGTCTTCACTGTCACGCAGGCGCGCGCGGGTTTGAAGAGGGCGCTACGCACACTGCGGAAGAGGGCCGCTTGCAGGCGATCAAATCGAATCAAATGTCCTGTATGACGAGCGGATGCCACGACATGTCGCACAACATCAAGGGGCTGAAAGATGCGACCTTCTGGCCCGCGACAGCAAAGCAAGGCGACGCGGGCGACACAGGCGGCGCGAGTGACGCTGGCGCGAGCAACGAGACCGGGAAGGAGGATCGGTGATGGCGAAGACTTCTATGGAAAAGCGATTGCGCATAGCGAGCGTACTTGTAGCCCTCGGATTGCTGGCCGAACTGGGGAGCCTTCTCTGGTCTCATCCAACAGCCTTTATCTTCTTCCTCATCGGGGGCGGCTTGTTGATAGGCATAGGCGTTTTGTTCTATCTCTACTCGCTCGTCTCAACGGGCGAAGCCGCCGCGCAGACGGAACCGGAAGAGGTCGCCGATAACGGCAACTGAATCGAGCCTGCCTCAGCCTGTCGACCGGGAGCCGCAATGATTACCTCTGAAATGCCAGACTTCAACCTTCAGGGCGAGCGAGTTGAAATCACGCCCGCGATGCTTGAGAAGTACAACCGGCCCGGCCCTCGCTATACGAGCTATCCGACCGCGCCCGAATGGGATGATGGATTCGGGCAGGAAGACCTCCGCCAGGCGTTCGCGGAGGCCGATTCGCGCCGCGCGCCCGTCTCGCTATACTTCCATATTCCCTTCTGCGATTCTCTGTGCCTCTATTGCGGCTGCAACGTCGTCATAAACAAAAATCACGAAGTGGCCCTCCCTTATTTGACTCGTCTGAAACAGGAGATAGATCGGGTCGGCGCTCACGTCTCTTCAAGCCGCCCTGTCCGGCAGATGCACTGGGGCGGCGGCACACCCACTTATCTTTCAACCGAACAAATCGAGAAGCTCTACGACGCAATCGCCTCGGCTTTCACTATTTCCGAAGACGCAGAGCTTGGCATAGAGATCGATCCGCGAGTCACTACGGACGAACAATGCCGCCTGCTCAGGCGATTGGGATTTAATCGAATCAGCCTCGGCATACAGGATTTCGACCCCCTGGTTCAAAAGACCGTCCATCGCGTGCAGCCCTACGAGATGACTCGTGAGATATTCGATCACTGCCGCGCGCTCGGTTTTGAAAGCATCAACGTCGATCTGATCTACGGCCTGCCGCATCAGACCCGCGAGAGCTTCAGCCGGACGGTTGAAAAGATCGTGGAGATGAACCCCGACCGCATAGCGGTCTTCAGCTACGCGCACGTGCCCTGGATGAAGAAACAGCAGGGGAGTTTCGCGCGCCACCTCCCCGATGGCTTTGAGAAGTTTCGCATATTCGGCCGCGCAATCGAGATGCTCGTCGGCGCAGGTTATCGCTACATCGGGATGGATCACTTCGCTCGCCCCGATGATGAATTATGCGCGGCTCAGGATGCGCGCACCCTGCATCGCAACTTTCAGGGCTACACGACGAAGGCGGGCTGCGATCTTTACGGCTTGGGCGTGAGCGCCATAAGCGGGCCCCGCGATGTATACGCGCAGAACCGGCGCGACCTGCCGCAATACTACCGCGCGATTGACGAAGGAGGCTTGCCGACTATGCGCGGGCTGCGCGTTTCAACGGAAGACAAACTTCGCCGGTCGGTCGTTAATCGCATACTCTGCCACTCTGTTGTGGTGAAAGAAGAGGTCGAACGCGATTTCCCGATAAGCTTCGACCGACATTTCGCGCCGGAGCTTGAGCGTTTGATCGAGCTTGAACGTGACGGACTCATAAGGCTTCACGACGACCGCATAGAAGTGGCCGCGCTCGGCCGCGTATTCATTCGCAATGTTGCGATGGCGTTCGACGAGTACCTGAACGAACCGTCTGAGCAACGCGCGCAGTTATTTTCCAAAACACTTTGATTAGAGAAGGAGGCCGCACGGCAATGAACTCAGCGTACCTGCACCTTGCACTGAATCACATCCCCGTTGTGGGAGCGATTTTTGCCATCGCGTTACTGGTCTTCGCTATTGTGAAGAAGAGCGAAGAGATCAAGAAGGTCAGCCTCTGGGCGTTCGTCATTCTCGCGCTCGTGACCATTCCTGTTTACCTGACGGGCGAACCGGCAGAGGAGATGGTCGAGCATCTGCCCGGCGTGTCCGAATCAATCATTCACACACACGAAGACGCGGCGCTCTTGGCGATGATAGCTATGGAAGTTCTCGGAGCTTTTGCCCTGATGGGGCTGATACTTTCGCGCAAAGCGAAGCGACTTCCTGCCTGGGTCACTCTGGGGGCGCTCGCGCTTTCGCTCGCCGCCGGAGGCTTGATGGCGAGGACGGCGAATCTCGGAGGCGAGATTCGCCACCCGGAGATTCGAGACGGTGGAGCGACCCAAATCAGAGACACGGAGACACGGAGACACGGAGACACGGGGAGAGGATTCGCCTAAGCTCGACTACGAGCGTCTCCGTGTCCCCCACTCGCCGCGTCGGTGATGGCCCGCTGCCTGATCGAAGCCGAAAGCCTGAGCGATTAGGGTTATGAGCATAAGGAAGAGACTGGAATTGCCGAAAGAGCACGGGGCCTGGGTCATGCTCTACGTGCCGTTCGTCGTAGGGGCGCTTGTGGCGGGGAGCTTCTCCCTCAGAGTGCTGCTGCTATTGTCGTCTGTCACTTTCGTTTTCATAGCGCGCGAATCCTTGATTGTATGGTGGCGCGCGCGCAGCAGAGGCCAGAGCCGTCCTTCGTCGCTCAGGCTCATGCTTATATATCTCGGCCTCGCCGCTCTGTCGGGCGTGCCGCTCGTTTTCATATATCGCCTCTATATCACGGTGCCGCTCGGCTTTGTCGCGCTGGTCCTTCTCGGAGTCAATGCGGAACAGGCTGTGCGGCGCGAAGACCGCACCATCTTCGGAGAGGTGATGGCGATACTCGGCCTGACGTTGACCGCACCGGCGGCATATTACGTCGCCCGCGCATCGTGGGAGATAACGGCATTGTGGCTATGGGCGCTCAACGCGCTCTATTTCGCGAGCAGTGTTTTTTATGTCAAGCTGCGAGTCCACGCCATAAACCCGCGAAAGGAGCAGGAGAGCAGGAACGTCCGGCGGCACTGCGCTTTCTATCATGTATTTTTGCTCGCGTCGCTTCTGGTTCTTGTATTGACAGACAGCCTGAGCCTGCTTGCCGTCATAGCTTTTGCGCCTGTGCTGGTGCGGACATTCTGGCATCTCTTCAAACCCGGTGAGCGATTGAACCTGCGGCGCATAGGCGTTCTTGAGATAGTCTATTCGGTGGTCTTTCTCGTCTTCATCACCCTGACTTTCCGTCCCGCCTGAGCAGACATTGCTGGACCTTATGAAGTCTGAGGGGCTGGCCGTTTCAGCCGTCGGCAAAATCGGCTCGATATT
>JAKEHD010000317.1 GCA_022615215.1 Blastocatellia bacterium | reverse complement strand
AGGCATTACGAAAGCGGGCATCTACCATCATATCCCCGGAAAAAAAGAACTGCTCTTCCAGATCATGAGCTTCGGCATGGATGAGCTTGACGAGAAAGTAATCATTCCGGCGCGCGCCATCACGGATGCCGAAGAGCGTCTGCGCGCGATCATTACCAACCACGTGCGGCTGATCACAGGCCGCAGCACCTATCAGGGCAATAACCCGGTCACTATAGTCGTCGACGAGGTCGCGGGCCTCAGGGCCGCGCATCGCCGCAAGATCGATCAACGGAAGCGCGCTTACGTCGACCTGGTCCGGGATACGCTCAAGCAACTCCGGGAAGAAGAGAAGTTGAGTGATATTGACGTGACGGCTGCGGCGTTCAGTTTGCTCGGAATGATACTGTGGCTCGCTCGCTGGTATAATCCCAGCGGCCGATTGACGCCTGACCAGATAGTTGAAGAGATCGCCAAGATCGCTCTGGGCGGGTTGCTGCGCCCGCAGGCGCACTCCGACGGCCGATGACGCAACCGGTCGCGATCTTTCCGCCTCACTCATTTATGTCATTATCAACCTCCGGAAGGGAATCGTTATGAGAGAAGCTGTCGTAGTCGCAAGTTCGCGCACGCCGCTTGCGAAGTCGTTTCGCGGCTCATTCAACCTCACGCGCCCCGATGAACTCGCGGCGCACGCGATCAGGCATGTTCTCGGCAAGGCGCCTGAACTTGCGCCCGAAGAGATTACTGACGTGATCCTCGGATGCGGACAGCCGCACGGGCCTGCGGGAACGAACGTCGCAAGAGTCGCGACGATTCTCGCCGGGCTGCCGGTTTCGGTCGCAGGCACGACAGTCAATCGCTTCTGCTCTTCGGGTCTGCAAGCAGTAGCGATGGCCGCGTATCACATCATGGCGGAAGGCGCGGATGCCGCCATCGGCGGCGGCGTCGAAAGCATAACGATGATGACGCGCGACAACGACCCGAACCCGTGGATACTGGAACACAAGCCGGGCATATACATGGTCATGGGCGACACGGCGGAAGTCGTGGCCAAACGCTATAAGATCAGCCGTGAAGCGCAGGATGAATACGCGCTCTCAAGTCAACAACGCACGGCGCGGGCGCAGGCCGAGGGCTTCTTCGAAGAGGAACTGGCTCCGATGAAAGTCACGCGCGCCATCCTCGACAAGAAGACGGGAGAGGTCATCCGTAAAGAAGAACACCTCTGCGACCGGGACGAATGCAATCGCCCTGACACGACGCTCGAAGGGCTTCTGGCCTTGAAGCCTCACTTCGACCCGCATAGCGGCGAGGGCACTGTGACGGCAGGGAACACGTCACAGCTTTCCGATGGAGCGTCGGCCACGTTGCTGATGTCGCGCGAGCGCGCCGAACAATTAGGCATCAAGCCGAAACTGATCTTTCGCGGCTTCGCGGTCGCGGGCTGCGAACCCGATGAGATGGGAATAGGGCCAGTATTTGCCGTGCCCAAACTGCTCAAGCGACACGGCCTTATTGTAGATGATATCGATGTATGGGAGCTCAACGAGGCATTCGCCGTGCAGGTGGTTTACTGCCGCGACCGCCTCGGCATTCCGCAAGACAAGCTCAACGTCAACGGCGGATCGGTCTCCATAGGCCACCCGTTCGGTATGACCGGTTCGCGCATGGTCGGGACGCTCGCTGGCGAGATGCTGCGCCGGGGGGCGAAGTATGGCGTGGTGACTATGTGCGTGGGCGGAGGCCAGGGCGCAGCCGGACTCTTCGAGGCGTGCAACTGACGGCGCTTCATCCTGTTTCAGATCATGCCTCTATATGTTGAATACCAGATCGATTACGAACCCAACATATCGTAGCCATTCAACCGACCTGACGAAATACTATCAGGAAGAAAGCCACGAATTCTCACGAATCGTTCGCGCTCATTTGTGAGAATTCGCGGCTAAATTTTTGATCGAATCTTCAAAGATTCCTGCCTCGCCCGATCACACAAGCTTGTGTTTGCGAATCGGCAACTCCCGAATGCGTTTACCCGTAGCGGCGAAGATCGCGTTACAGATCGCAGGCGAAATGGGCGGCACTCCCGGCTCGCCCACCCCGGCCGGCGGCGCATCGCTTTCGACGAGATGCACATGCGTTTCAATAGGAGCCTCATTGATCCGAGCCACCGGGTAGTCGTGGAAATTCGATTGCTCGATCTCGCCTTTGGCCGCTGTAATCTCGCCCATCAAGGCTATGCTTGCGCCAAAAACGGCCGCGCCTTCGAACTGCGCCTTCACACGATCAGGATTTATCACCCGGCCTGTATCGACGGCGAAGTCGACGCGCGGTATGCGAATCTTTCCGTTGCTATCGACTTCGACTTCGACTACGGCGGCAACATAAGCCAGAAAGCTCCGATGCGCAGCGATGCCGAGTGCGCGCCCTTTCGCAGGTTTCTTCTTCGCCCAGCCGGAACGCTCGGCGACGAGTTCGATGACGTTGCGCAAGCGCCCGGTCTCAAGCGGGTATTTCGCCGCAAGCCGCCCGCGCTGTTGTATTTCTATCTTGCGCGCAGACCCTAACACATCGAGCAGGTATTCAACCGGGTCGCGCTTCGCCAGATGAGCCAGTTCATCGACGAACGAATGAACGGCGAACGCATGCTGTATATTCGCAACCGAACGCAGCCATCCGATTCGCACATGATGCTCGGCAGGGCCGTTTTCCGCCCTGTGATTTGCAATGTCGAACGGCACGTCGGTCCATCCCATACCAAGCTCGCCTCCGCTCGCCGCTCGCGCCGCAGGGCTGAACGTGGAACCAAGCGACGGAAACGCGCACCTTTGAAGCCACGCCGTCGGGCGGCCCTTGTCGTCGAGGGAAGCTTTCATGTACATGGCCGAAACGGTGTGATAATAATCGAAGCGTATGTCGTCTTCGCGGGTCCATGTCACCTTGACGGGCTTGCTTGCGGCTTTCGAGAGCAACGCGGCCTCCGCTACGTAATCGGGCTTCGATTTGCGCCCGAAGCCCCCGCCGAGCAGCGTCACATGGCATTCGACATTCTTCTTATCTATGCCGAGCGCCGCCGCAACCGTATCCTGCACGGCCTGCGGATTCTGTGTGGCGGCGTAGATCATCGCCTTGCCGTCCTTGAATTCAACGACCGCAGCAGGCGGCTCCATCGGCGCGTGCGAAATGTGCGGCACATAGTATTCGGCCTCGTGAGTTTTGCCGCCCTTTGCGAACTCTGCATCGACATCGCCTATGTTGCGAACGACCTTCTGCGGTTTGCGAACGGTCTCCATCAATTGCTGCTTGTAGGCAACGGAGTCGTAGCTTGCATGCTCGCCCGCCTCCCATTCGAGCTTGAGTTTTTCGCGGCCTCGCATGGCGGCCCATGTGTTATCTGCAATCACGGCCACGCCGCCGAGCGGTTTGAATCCATGCGGAGGCGTGAAGCCTTCGATCACTACGGTCTGCCGCACGCCCGGCACTGAGAGCGCCTCCTTGTCGTCATAGCTCTTCAGCTTTCCGCCTAACACGGGCGGGCGCTCTATCGATGCATAGACCATTCCGGGCATCTGCGCGTCTATGCCGAAGACACCTTTTCCAGAGCACAAATCTTCGAGGTCGACTATGGGAACGTCTTTGCCTATGTAGCGATACTCCGAAGGCGATTTGAATTGCAACTCTTCTCTCTTGGGCACGGTCTGTTCGGAGGCAAGTTTGGCAAGTTCGCCGTAGCCGAGTTTCCGATTGCTTGCGGCGTGTGTGACCTGATGATTCTGCGCCTTGCATTCCGTAGCGGGCACGCCCCACTTGGCCGCCGCCGCCCGTTCGAGCATCAATCGGGCGCTCGCCCCGGCTTCGCGCATGGCATCGTAGAAGTCGCGAATCGAACAGGAGCCATCAGTGTTTTGCGAGCCGTACTTTGCATCGCCTATCGCCTGCTCGACCTTCACGCGCTTCCAATCGGCGTCCAACTCTTCAGCCACGACGGTCGGGAGAACACTGCGAATGCCTGTTCCCATCTCCGAGCGGTGAGCCACTATGATTACCGTGCCGTCGGTCTCAATGCCCAAATAAACGCTCGGATGCCACGCGGCATTGCTCGCATCACCGGCCATCCCGGTCAGTGCTTCGACAGGCAGCACTCTTGCGGCCAGCACCATAGCTCCGGCCGAAAAGATACCGCCCAAAAAAGCGCGACGACTTACCCGTTCTATTCTATTCATTTTTTCACCCCCGCTGCCTGTTTGATCGCCTGCCGGATTCGTTGATATGTTCCGCATCGGCAGATGTTGCCACGCATCGCCGTCTCTATGTCGGCATCGGTCGGTTTGGGATTCTTCCTGAGCAGCACGGCCGCCTGCATGATTTGCCCGCTCTGACAGTAACCGCATTGCGGCACGTTGCACTCCATCCATGCTTTCTGCAAAGGATGGTTCAGGTCAGGCGATAGACCTTCTATGGTTGTGATCTTTTTGCCGACCGCGCTCGCCACAGGCGTTATGCACGAGCGAATGGCTTCGCCGTTCAGATGCACCGTGCAAGCGCCGCACAGCGACATGCCGCAGCCGTATTTGGTGCCCGTAAGACCGAGCGTATCGCGCAGCACCCATAGCAAGGGCGTATCCTGGCTCACCTCGACCGTCTGGTCTTTCCCATTGACGTTGATTTTGATCGCACTCATCAAGATGCTCCTTTTCTGTAGAGTAAGGTCTTCATTTTCTCTGAATCAGGTGCAAAAGAGCGCCGCGTAGCGGCGTTATGAATTTAGCCCGGTTTTTTAAAGCCGGGAAAATCGAATTGTCGCCCCGCCTCGTCGCGCGAGCGAAGATTGAATCCGTGATCGCCAAAGAATCCGTCGTCGCTCGCGCGACGAGAAATCTTTGGTTCGATCTGGTCCGTGCCTTGAAAGACACGGCTAAATTCAGGTTGTCGCTACGCGACATGAGGTTTCGTGAATCCATGATCCATGCTCGTGCTTCATCGCGCCTAAGGCAAGCACAACGCGATCAGTTGCGGAGGGTTGCCGCTTATGGTCAGGGCGATGTACTGTTTGCCTTTCAACATAAAAGTCATCGGCGTCCCTAGCGCGCCCGCAGGCAGATCGACTTTGCCCACGACCTTGCCGGTCGTTTTGTCATAAGCCACAAGCTTGGGCCCGTCGTTGTCGCCTTCGAAGACCGCACCATCGATCACCGTTATGAGCAGTGTCTTTGTCACGAGCGGCCCTCTGACCGCGCTGCCGCCGAGCGGCGGCAACTTCAACCCCTTGAGCGCCGGGTGATTGCGAATGCGCGAAGCCCCCATTCCAAGCGGCGTCATCCATACGTGCTCGCCTCTATTAAGATCGATAGCAGTCAAACGCGAATAGGGCGGCTTGAAGATCGGCAACCCCTGCGGCCCGCGCGGCGATTCTCCGCGTTGCGCGTGCGTATATCGCACGGTTCCGCCTTTTTCAGGGTCGGGAGTGTAAAGCAGTTTCACGCTGTAGCCGTTGCGCGAGGGCACATAGAGAATACCTGTCTCGGGATCGACTGAGGCTCCCGGCCAGTTCGCCCCTCCCCCCTCGCCTGGCCTGTGAATAGTGCCCTGAGTGCCGCCCTTCACCGCGAGCGAAGGCGGAGTAAAGAGCGGCCCCGTGCGAAACCTCTGAATCTCTTTTACGGCTTCGGCTCGCAACGCGGGCGTGAAATCTATGAGGTCGTCAACCGTCACGCCCTGATACTCGAAGGGCGCGGGCCGGGTAGGAAAAGGCTGAGTCGGCGCGGCCCTCTCGCCCGGCACATCCGAGGCCGCAACCGGGCGCTCTTCGATGGGCCAGACGGGTTTGCCCGTCACGCGGTCGAAGACGTAACAGAATCCCTGCTTCGTCACCTGCGCGACAGCTTTGATCCGCTTGCCGTCGACCGTTATATCGATGAGGTTCGGCGCGCATGGATTATCGTAATCCCACAGCCCGTGATGCACCATCTGAAAATGCCAGACACGTTTGCCGGTTTCCACATCGACGCAGACCAGAGAGTCGGCGAAGAGATTGTCGCCCAGGCGATGGCCGCCGTAGAAATCATTCGTCGGAGTGCCGATGGGCAGATAGACATATCCGAGTTCGTCATCGGCGCTCATCATCGACCAGACGTTCGCGTTGCCCGTGTATTTCCAGGAATCGTTCTCCCATGTCTCATTGCCGAATTCGCCCGCGCGCGGGATTGTGTGAAATATCCATTTCATCTCCCCCGTGCGTGCGTCAAATGCCTGCACATCGCCGGGAGGCGCTTCTTTCGTTATACGGCGATCCGAAATCGCAGACCCTACGATCACCGTGTTGCGAACGACGATTGGCGGCGAAGTCACAGAGTATTCGATCGCATTCAGGTAATCGCGCTCCTTGCGCGAAGCTCGCGGGATGTTCTTCATCAGATCGACCCGCCCGCCATCGCCGAAGTTTTTGCACGGCCTTCCGGTCTTCGCATCGACGGCGTACAACCATCCGTCGCCCGTGCCCCAGAATATGCGCGCCTCTCGGCCATCGCTCCAGTAAGCCACGCCGCGATGATTCCATTGAAAGCTCATCGAAGGCGTCCCGACTTCGTAGGTCTTGGGGTTGAAGGCCCAGACCGTCTCGCCCGTCTCCCCGTCAATCGCCGCCGCAACCGACAGAGGCGTCGCAAGATAGAGCATCCCGCCCGCCATCAGGGGTGTTGCTTTCAGGGCGTAATTCCAGGGCGCAGTTTTGTCGCGCCATCGGTTCGGATTCTCTTCTTGCAGGTCTTCGAAGATGTTTTCAGCCTTAGACCACCATTCGCCGCCCGCCGCGCTTTTGCTTAAAAACCCGTCGACAGAGTTCCATCGCCAGGCGATTTTGAGTTGCGCGAAATTGACCCGGTTGATCTGATCGAGCGGCGAGTATTTGGCGCTCGTATTATCTCCGCCGTAGCTGTGCCATTCGCCGGCGGCCGCATTTTTCTGCTCCTGACTTCTAACTGTTGTCAGGACCGGAGACAGAACCAGACAGACGACGGCGAGAGTCGGAGACAGCTTGAACAGCATTTTGCGAAGGTTCGATATCAGTGTCGTCACTTGTCTTCTTTCGGTTTGGGTCCAATGCTGCGGAGGTAGTTCACCACCTGCCACATCTGTTTTTCATCGAGCCTGTCTTTATAAGGCAGCATGTCGGCCGACACGCCGTCGCGAATGGCTACGAAGATTTCGCCGTCGGTCGAACCGTAATCCCATGTCTCGTCGGTCAGGTCAGAGGGCGTCCCGCCCGACAGCGCAAGACCTCCATCACCTTTACCGTTAGGGCCGTGACACGCGGCGCAGAAACGCCGATAAAGCATCCTTCCGGCTTCGATGGATTCGGCATCGAGGGGCACGGGATTTTTCAGCTTCTGTGCTTCCGGGTTGCGCCGGGCTTCCTGCGCATGCGCGCGAGCGCCGATCACATCTGAAACCCACAAACCTGCCGCCATAACCATGAAGGCCATAACAATAAAATGTTTCAGGAAAAATCTTTTCCTCGGCCCTGACCACTTTTGGAACGATGAACGATGAATGATGAACGATGAAGAAGGAAATTTATTCTTTGAATAATCCGGCTCCGAGTTCACGTTGCGGCGTTCCGCATTCATCGTTTCTGCTGACCCCTGTTCATTCCTGAGGCACATCGAAATTCTCCATAAGATAATCGGGATAGGCATCTCGCAGATGCAGGAACAACTCGTGAACGAGATTGACGATTCTGTTCACCCCATAAGCATACTGATTGTTTTTGACTTTGAGAGAGAGAGAAACGAATCCTCCCCGGTTGTAGCAGGAGACCTCGGCCCGACGGCGATCAATCCGTCGATGGTCAGGCAACTTGCGGTCATGGCGTTGACTGATGAAGTTTTTCAACTCAGCGTACATAGTCGAATTCGCGGGCACGCCGGGCAGAAGCTGCTTGAATCGCAGCACATGCTTTGCCGGATCGACATTCAATTCCATTTGATGCCTGAGCAGCCATACGAAATTGAAGCGACCGCTCCTCACTTCGCTGAAGCCGCGAAAGACGCCCCGGTCGGCATAAGTCTGAAGATTTTCTCTTACTGTGTTCAAGGGCTTATTTGCCCTATGTCTTCGAGCAATCGTCATTGCTGGTTTCTTCCGTGTGCGCGACCGCACCTAACAACTCCCGAAACCAATCGGCGATTTCAGGAATGGTTCGAGGCGTGATGTTTTCGCCCTGCGACTGGCGTAGATTTTCTTCCGCAATCGAAACGCAGAATTCGACCACTTCGTTGAGTGGGAATCGCTCCGGTATGGCGTGACCATAGCTCGCGAGAAAGAAAATCGCCGCAGCAAAAGCAGTGCGTTTGGTTCCATCCATAAACGGATGGCTCTTAATGAGTGAATGAAACAGCGCCGCGGCTTTTTCAAAATCTGTAGGATAAAGTTCCTGACCTCCAAATGCCGCAAAAGGCCGGGCCACTGCTGAATGAAGCAAGCTGGCCTCCCGCAAGCCAGGCAATCCGCCAGTTTCAGTGATGATGACTTCGTGTATTTCATATACGCGCACGAGCAGATTGGCAACTTCATCCGCGCGGTTTTCAATTTGCGTCTCGGACATGACTACCGTTGAGCCAGGGTTTCAAACAATTCCCGATTTTGCGCAATCAGCCGTCGGATGAATGGCACGGCGCTTTCGCTGAAACGGTCATCATCTTTCGTCTGCGATTGAGCAAGCCAGATTTCCAGGGCTGCTAAGACGACGGCCTCTATCTCTTTTTCGGGAATCTTTCGCTCACGCAATTGATTGACTAATGTATCAGGCAACTCTATCGTTAATGTCATATCTCAACTCCCGATGGGATTATAACCTGAAATGGCGACTGACCAGAGCATAGCGCAAAGATACTGACTACTGGCCACTGCTTTTCAGTGATTATAAGACATACAGCCCGGCTCGATTGTGCCGAGGAATCCGGGCGGGTACTGATCCCTGAGCCAGAACTCCTTCTTCGCCTGGCAGTTGATGATCGAGGGCCGACTCTCTTTGACGGCTATCTGATAGCAACGTTCGAGCGCCGGGCGAAAGCCCCCCGGCTCTGTGACGTACTCGCCGTGCGCGCCGAGGGCTTCGCCCACCTTGTCGTAGCGCACATTCTCCTGAAACAGATGCATGCTGAGTGTGACAGGGTTTCTGCGATTGCCCGTCCACGTCCCCCATGCGTTGTTGTTGTAGACGATCACGATCATCGGCATACGGTATTTCGAGGCGGTCTCAAGCTCCATTATCGTGTAGCCAATCCCTGCGTCGCCCGTCACGCAAATCACAGGAGAGCCTTTGTACGGCTCCTGCACGCTGACGCCATGCCGCACCGCTACGGCAGCGCCGAAAGCGTAGCCGACATCGGGACCGATTGCGCCGTACTGATAAGCGCCGTTGAGTATCTGACCCGGACGGTATCCGCGCAGCCAGCGGCGCACATACCGGGCGATGCCGTAGCCGCCCGATACGAAGGTCGTCTGCTCTTTTGGAACACGACCGCGATACATGAAATCGCTCAATTCTCTGGCGATGACCGCCGGATGCACCGCATCGGTGTAGCTAAGGCCCTGTTTGTAGAAGCCTTCGAGTTCGTCCTCGAACTTCTGACGCGCGGCTGCAATCTCTGCGACCCATGCGTCGTGCTTCATCGCTGGGATGGCGTCTGCGAGGGCTTCGAGCGCGGCCTTCTCGCAACTGATGAGGCCGACATCGATCGGCAGGTTGCGGCCTATGTCTTCCGGGCAAGGGTCTATGCGTATGTATTTCGCATCCGGCCCGAAGGCGAATTCGCCGACTGTGGGCATGCAGTATTGGCCTGCGAGCATGACGACATCTGCGCTTGCGAGCGCGCCGGGCGCGGCATTGGCCGAGAGCGGATGCGCGTCTGAAAACTGCCCCTTCATCGCGCCCGATTCGACGACCGGAATTTGAGCTTTTTCTGCGAGCTGCTTGAGCACGTCCCATGCGCGACTGTAGAAGACACCGTTGCTTGAAACAATGATCGGGCGCTCGGCCTTTTTGAGTAACTCTATGGCCTGGCTCAAGTCTTTCGGTCCCGGATGAGGTTTCGCCGTCGTGCGGTATTTTGCCTTGTCATAGTAGTAGGCCAGGTCGCCCGCCGTATTGAACCGCGCGCGATAGACCTCGCTCGGAAAATCTATATGCACGGGGCGCGGGACGCCCGAGCGCAATTGGCGGAAAGCATAAGCGGCATACTCGTGAACGCGCGCCGGAGTAATCAGCCGCTTGCCGTATTTCCTGATCCCCTCGGTGGTCGGCTGCTGATAGCCGAGTTGAATGCCCGCTTCGGTGTCTTCGTTGTATAGCGACATGTTGCTTGCAAGCACTAGCACGGGCGAGCGCGCTGCATTGGCGGCGGCGATGGCGCATATCATATCCGTAAAGCCCGGTCCCTCTGTGCCCGAAGCGGCGGCAACCTCGCCCGTCACACGGCAGAAAGCATCGGCCGCATGGCACATAGCTCCCTCGTGGCGGCCCGAGTAAGTCGGTATGCCTTCCTGCGCGATGGCGTTGACGACGCTGTAATTGCCGGGACAGGAAAAGAGCGCCGCGAGGCCCTCTTCCTTGCAGGCGCGGGCGAATACCTGCGCGCCGGTCATAGGGAATTCGGCCTTGACGGGCGGCGTCTTTGCGGCCTGAGCGAACTCATCGGGAATCCTGATGGGCTTCGTTCCGGCCGTCTCAGCGGCACGCGCTTCGCGTTCGCCAAAGGCGATAATCGTGGTCGCTCCGGCACCGGCCAGGCTACGGGTTATGAACTTTCTTCTTGAGTGATCCGGCTTGGTTTCTTTGACTCTCTTTTTGGAATCAGTGTCGTTCATAAGCTCTCCTCATAAAATGTCCGACAAGCTGCCAGCTTGTCGAGGGCTGCGAGTCGAACGGCTGGAGGAGCAGGCGACAATCTAGCAGATTGTCGGACTTAAAGATTTCTTTCTTGTCCGGCCCAGCCGTTTTCATTCTTTCAGTATGTCGTCACTGACATCATTAAAGATTCCTCATCAATGACTGGGCGAGCAGGTTTTCATGCTCGCGCGATAAGGCGATGTTCCCGCCGTCGCAACAGAAAAATTCATTTTCGTGACAATCCGGCATCGATCAACTTGTTTGAGCAAAGACTATAAGGATTATTGAAACGCTCGCCTACCGCTCGGTAAGTATAAAGGAATCGGCTTTGGCTGGCAAAGGCATGTGCAGGGCCGAAGGGCTATTGCCTCGGCGCTTTCTTTGTGAGAGATTTGCATTCTCGATCGAGCAGGAGGATACCGGTGCGACAACTCTTTCTACAATCCTTTTTGTTGATGATTCTGCTGCTTCCAGTTGCGGCCTCATCCGGGCAAACGACCGGCGGATTACCGCAGGAGTCATCTGTAATTGCAAGCTTTCATCACGTCCATCTGAATTCGCTCGACCCGTCAAGGGCGATTGATTTCTACACTCGCACATTCGACGTGACGAAGAAAATTTCGCTCGCGGGCTTTGACGCCGTTCAGAGCGAAAACATTTATCTGCTATTCGATAAGGTGAAGCAGCCCCCGGCCACTGCGCCCGACTCTGCGATATGGCATTTCGGATGGGGCAGCACAGCTATGGAGGCCGATTATCAAAAACATCTCGATAACGGCGTGATATTTCACACGCCGCTCACGAGGCTCCGTTCCGGTCTGCTGTTCGCTTACATGAAAGCGCCTGATGGCGCGCTTGTCGAAATCAACACCGCAAGCACGCGCGCATTCATACACGTTCATCTATACAGCGACGCACCGCTCTGCGCTGCCGAGTGGTACAAGAAGCATCTCGGAGCGACGAGCCGCGCGCAACGCGCAGACCCTTGCGAAGTTCCGTTCGCAGCCCCAAGCGAACCGCTCGGTGTGATACGTTCGCCTGCGACCACTGTGAGGCTCGGCGAAATCAATCTGATAATCTACCCGCGCCAGCGCCCCGGCCCGCTCCTAAGCCCGCGCGGCCATGCCGTAGACCACATAGCCGTAAGCGTCCCTGACCTTGTAGCTACACTCGACCGTTTGCGGAGATCAGGCGTGAAGGTGCTTGAGGAACCACATCAATTTGGCAACAGCAAGACGCGCGCGGCAATGATCGAAGGGCCTGACTCGATAGCGATTGAACTGGTTGAAATGAAGTGAAGTGCAGATGCTATCTGTGACTGAGAAAGTCAGAGAAGCAGAAATACTATCTTCGCTCTGCCTCTGATTTTTATGAAGAGGACTTACCGTCAGTCTTGCGGAACCAGGGGTTGCCAAAATTGGTGTACGGCCCGCCGTCTACGGAAATCTGGATCTGCAATCGATAATGGGCCGGGGACAGCATCAACGTCTTGCCTTTGAGCTTGACAGTCTTTCCATCTTTTTTGATCGGCTCGGTTTCCCAAAATATCGTGTAGTAACCTCCGAGGTCGCCGCCTATCGGGCCGGTCTTCTTCATCTCCACTCCGAAGAGGCCCGTCTCTGAACGTGTGACCATCCTTTTCTTTTCGTCGTAGACGGTGGTCGCCCGGCCTTTGAAAGCGCCCTCCGGCCCTTCGCCCGCGATCTCGCTTTCGTAAGAGCCGTCCGAAGTCTTACGGTACGTCTCCATTCCTTTGAACTTGCCCGCAGGGCCGAGCGGCGATTCGGGCACGTTCCAATCGAACGACCACGTGCCGATGAAGTAATCCATGTCGGGCGGCGGCATAGGGTCGCTCGGATCAGTGGGCCGCGAAGGTTGCTCGGCAGGCTCCTGAAACAGCGGTTGGAAAACCAAGAGAGCGAAAATCAGTATGAGTATCATAACGTCAGCTATCAGCTATCAGCTATCAGCTATCAGCTATCAGCTACCGACTATAATCTAAATACTGATGGCTGAAGACTGATAGCTGACGGCTGTTACTTGAGTTTGCTCGCGCTTTGCGGAGCCTCGGATTTTGTCAGGTCTTTGCTGTCTACGGTGTACTCGAACCAGGGGATGAACATCTCATCCCAACTCTGCTCGCTCCAGAAGACCTCTTTCTGTGGAGCAGGATTGTAGCGATTGTTGATCGAGTTGTCGTAGTGAGCAAGGGCGACGATTTTGCTTCCCGCAGGAATCCTTAGCGGCTCGGCCAACTCGTAATGGAGTTGCCAGTTGAAGTCGAACCTCGGCACGTTGAGAAGTACCTGCTCGCGCCCATCAGGCCAACGGAGCGTGTATTTGATGTCCTTGCCGCGCAGGTGCATGTGCGGCGCGAAGGCGTAGAGCGTGATCGCCTCCTTGATGAAGACCTCGCCGCCTATCTCCCAGTTGTCCGCGTGCGGTGGGATGTTTGGAATCCGTCCGCGAACCTTCACCTCTTTACCATTGACCTTGCGGATTTCGACGAGTTCCTTGCCGCCGATGAATATTCTATCCGTCACGCCTTTGGTGAGAACTTCGTGAGTGACAGGTTGTTTGGCGAACCAGAGGCCGAGGCGCGAGCGATCTTTTTCAGGGCGTCCGGTCGGCTGGTAGTGCATGTTGAACTGAATGTACATCCCCGGAAGTATGCGCTTGGCCGTTCCCGGATGATGGCGCTCGAAGCCTTTGCCCGGCGCCTGTCCGACAAGCTTGAATGCCCCGGCGCGCGTGAAGGAATCCTGGCTCAGGAATACTTCGCGCGAACTTCCTTCGCTCAGTCCGCCGGTCGCTCTGGCCGGAACCCCTCTGATCGGGCTGACCGTCGATCCGTCCTTTATGGCTTTGCCGTTTACGATCCTGGTCCCTTCGGGCAGGCTGATGACGTTGGCAATCGAGTGATGAACTACGGCAGGATTGCCCGGACGCAGTTCGACCTTTTCGACCCATCGCTCTTCGTTGAAGGGAACCGGCACGTAAAAATTCTGCATGGGGAGTTCACCTTCGGCCGGTATCTCGAAATCAATCGGCATCTCTATGACCAGATCCGGTTCGCCGAACGTCCAGCCGGGCGCGTAGTTCGGCTTATGCGGCAGGTCTTTATCGTCGCCCTTTGGCGCGCCCGCATCGACCCAGGCGACTATTGTGTCGATCTCTTTTTGCGAGAGGCGGCGGTCGTTGTTGAATTTGAGCGTCGAGTTATGAGGGTCGGCAAACCAGGGCGGCATCGTGCGTTCGAGCACTTCTTCGCGGATGGCTTTGCTCCACGGGCGCACCTCTTTGTAAGACGTAAGCGGCATGGGCGCTACTTCGCCGGGGCGGTGACAGTTGGCGCATTTGTTGAAGATGATCGGGGCCACATCCCTTGTGAAGGTCACGGCGGAACCCTCCCTTACGGTCGGGCTACTGATTCGGGCGACCGTAGCCGCAGCCGCAAACAGGGTCACGATCAGAATGACGAGCAAGCGTTTCATGGTCTTCCTCCTTTTCGGCTATTGAGGCTGCCCGCGACGGGCTGCGGTCGCTCTCGTCGCAAGTCCTGTTTGTCAATCGTGTAGTCGAGGTATCCGATCATCATCTCGTCCCAGGTCTGCGGTCCCCATTTGACGAGCTTCGTCGGGTCGGGATTGAACTTGTTCTTCTCCGAATTGTCATAATGCGCGACGCACTCCAGACGGCTTCCCTTGGGCGCGGGCACCTCTTCTTTGAAGACGTAAGTGAGTTGCCAATTGAAATCCCATCGCGGCACCGATAGCAGTATCTTCGACGTGCCGTCCGGGTAGACCAGCCGGTATAGAAAATCCTTGCCGCGCATGTGCATGTGCGGATGCAGGCTGTCGATGTGAGAGTCTTCCTTGAAGGTGAACGAGGATGTGACCTCGTAGTTCGGATCGCCGGGCGGGATTTCGAGATTGCGGCCCACAGCGCCTGCGGTTATGACGCGCTTTTCGACCGGATGGCGGGAGAAGATCAATCCCACGCTGCTGCGGTCTGTGCCCGCTTCACCGTTTGTCGTGTAATGCACCTGAAAGATCAGGACCGAGCCTTTCTTGACGAGCTTTGCCTGACCCGGACGCAAGATCAGCGGGGCTTCGCCCGGTGCCCAGCCGACCACTCTTCCATCGGAATCAGCGGGGCGTTCGCCGTCGCTCGTGCGCCTGCGCGCGGCCGCCAGTTCTTCAGGTTTGATCTCGCCCGGTTTCGGCAGATTGCCATGTTCGGGATAGCGTACATCGACGATTATGTGATGCACGAGCTTTCGATTGCCCTGTCGAATCTCCGCAAACTGCACGTACTTGTCTTCGGTGAAATTCGTCGGCACGGCGAAATACTTGTAAGGGATCACGCCTTCTGCGGGGACACTGTATTCTTCGGTCATCGAAAAGACCACATCGGGTTTGCCGACCTGCCAGCCTTCGGTGAATACGGGGTTCGGCGGTATATTCTCAGGGTCGCCTTCCTTCGCTCCGCCGTCGACCCAGGCGACTATCGTGTCTATCTCTTTTTGTGACATACGGCAGTCGTTGGAAAACTCGCTGTATCGAGGGTCTGCAAACCAGGGCGGCATCTCGCGCGTGACGACCTTTTCGCGGATTGACTTGGCCCAGGGCCGGACCTCTTTGTAACTCGTAAACGACATGGGCGCGACCTCGCCGGGTCGGTGACAGCCCATGCAGTTTTTCTGAATGATCGGCGCAACATCTTTATTGAATGTGACAACGGCTGGCGATTCACCTGCGGCATTGCCGTAGCCGAGCATCAGAAACAGGCCCGCTACCAAACAACAGCCGATCAGGCCGACACTAAGGATGCGTTTCATTTCAAGCCTCCCGGAAAAGGTAAAAGGTTTTAAGTTGCCGGAGCGATGATCGCGCTCACGATTCCACTGTCTACTGCATGCGAAAATCATTATTGTGTAAGACCCGCGACAACGGAAACCCTCCCTCACGGTCGGGCTACTGAACTTCTGTGCCGAGAGGTCTCGGTTCAGGGTGACTGCTTGTATAAGAACAGGTATTTATTGCCGATGCGCACAATTTATAGCACAGATCGACGTTGCTTTTAAGCCGCAATTCGCTCTTACGGCTTCTTCGTTTCCGGCAGCTTGCGCGGCGCATAATACGGTTTGCCGCCGAGCTTCTGCACCTCCTTCTGAAAGCTTGTCCCGTAATCGCGCTCGGCATCAGACAAGGCCCACGCCTGACGTTTGTAATTCCAGTTATCGGGATTCAGCCTCTGCGCCTCTTTGTAATGCTTGATCGAGGCGACCTGCTCTCCCTTGCGATAGAGATATTCAGCCAGCCCAAACTCGGCCGCCGCAAGCGCCCAATCCGTGTTCTGCTCTGCCATCTGCGCTTTCAGTTCCTTTTCGCTCATGGCAAAGACGCTCTCTTCGCCTTTCGCCAGCCAGTCGCGCAGGGCGTCGAGATACGGCGCGGCCTCCAGCCTGTGCAAACTCGTGAACCGATTGTCCACATAAGCCACTTCATTAGGGCGAACTATTCGCCCCTCTTCATTTATCCACACGGCGGTCGGAACGTTGACCATGTTGTAGAGGCGCGTGACCAGATGCTTCGTATCGATCAACACGGTGTATTCAGGCTTTGCAGCGGTGATCCAGGGACCGGCGTCTCTCGCTCCGCCTGTGTCCTGGGCGATGGAAACGATCTCGAAATTTTTATCCTTCATCTCGCTGTAGAATTTCTGCCATCCTGGCAGATCGAAGCGACAACCTCACCACGAAGCCCAGGTCAGGAGTAACACCTTTTTGCCGCGAAAATCCGAAAGCGAATGCATCTTCCCGTTCATATCCGGCAGCGTGAAGTCAGGAGCTTCGAGCGTCGCAATGTAGCCGTTCTGCTCGTCGGCGCGCGGCCCGAAAAACCAGACCGCCTGCTCCATGTCATAAGCTACGGGCTGAAGAACGAGCCGCGCAAACTCCATCAGATTGAACCATGTGACCGAGCCTCGCTTGTCAAGAAATGTGCGTTGTCTGGCCCTCGGAATCGGGAAGCAGAGTTCATCGCGGCATACGCCCTTCGGTTTGACTTCGAATCCGGTGGCGCGTTTCAGATCATTGAGATTGACCCAGAGGTCGGCCGCTTTGGACGCGCGCAGTGAGGTAGGCGCAGATGCGACCTCGGTGACGATGCCGTCATAGATGATAGTGCGCCGGACGGGTTCCGATGCCTGTGATATTACGGCAGCCATCATGCAAATCAAAAGGGCGCAGAAAGTGAGTATTGGTTTTGACATAAAATTCTCCTGGCAGTTTCATTCTCATTGCTCGCAACGAAGAAAGAAATCTTTAGAAGAAAGAAATCTTTATGCGAGAGCGATTTTCGGCGCTACTTCTTTTTTTGCTTCGAGAGATAAGCCTTCGACTGCTGGCCTACGACCTCGATGAGATTTCCTATCGCGAGGTTTACGTCGATCAGGTGGAGTCCCCAGTCGGCCAGAACCTGCCCGTTCACCACAACGTCTCCCACAATATCATCAGTACGCGGGTCCGCCGGGTCGCCATGAACAGTGACCGCAAGATAAGAGCCTTTCTCGCTTGAGACGCACTCGGCCGTAAGCAGTCCGGGGACACTCACAAAGGGCGTATTGATCGATTGCGCGGGTGTGACCCAGGGTCTGGGTTCCGCCGATGATCCGATGCCGCGCCCGCCCGACGACAGGTAAGCGCGCAACTCGCCGCTCCCGCCGCCGAGCGCCGCCGGGTTCGTGCATGCCGCGACCATACCATTGCCTGCAACTCGACCGAAGCGACTGCTTGGCGGCGGCGGCACATTCGCTCGGAAAGAGACATAAGCGATGACGCATCCTGTCTGTGACGCCGAACGGCAGAGGGGCATGTGTTGAAACGCGCCGCCCACATCCTTGCCTTTCGGCACGGAAACGTTCGTTCCGAGCAGTAGAGCCGAAACGATGCGCTCCTGCGCGGGCTTGCCATCGATCTCGTTGCGAATCAATTGTGTCAGCACGCCTGAGCCTTGCGAATGACCTATCAGCACCACCCCGCGACCCTTATTGTCATGTTCGAGATAGTATTTCCACGCATCGACCACATCGTTATAGGCGAGCGCCCGATCAATATTCATGGGTCTTCCGGCGATTCCGGCTCTGAGGGCGGTCAGGGTGATCTGCCTGTAGAGCGGTGCGTAGACGCGGCATTTGGAACCGAAGCGCGCAAGTTGACTGCGCACTACCAATCGCTCTTCCGGCCCGGCATTCATATCGCTATTCGGCGTCGAGTCGGTGGAAACCGTAGGGTAGACATAGAAGCAGTCAACGGGCGCTCGGGGGTCTGCGGCCCACGCCTCGCGCGTCAGCTTGCCATCGGCGGCGACGACCGTCGTCGTGAGATCCACGGCGCAGGCATCCTGTCGTCCGGGTCGGCATAACCAAGAATCCGCCTTGCTGTAATCATTGCGGGCCGTCGGCTCTGGTTTATCTTGTGATTGAGCCAGCGCCGTTTCAGCGACAACCAGCCCGGCGACTAATGCTAAAGCGATGATGAAACGTCTTGGCATAATCTTCCTTTCACATTCTTTCGGACCCGATAATGCCGGGCCGACCGGTACTGTTTACTGCCCCGCCCTCGGCGAATCTCTAAGCAGAGTCTGCTCGAACCACGCCACCATGGCCGCGCTTGCGCGTTTTGCGTCTTCACCGCGAAATCCGTGCTCGCCGCCCTCGATTATGATTAGTTGCGATTTGACGCGGTTCTTTTGGAACGCCTCGTAAATGATCTTACTGTTGCTCACGGGAACCAGCGTGTCCTTGTCGCCGTGAATGAGCAGAGTCGGCGGATCGTCCGGCGACACATGCACGATGGGCGAATAGTCGGCCGCTTTCTCTTTCTCGAAGTTCAAGGCGGGAAATCGCTCGCGCCTTTTGGCTTCTTCAGGGGTATCGGTCGCCGGTCGAATCCCGCGCGCGAGAAGCCGAAGGTCTACGGGCGGAAAATAGGCCACGACCGAGGCGACGCGATTGCTCTCCTTCAGGAAATCCTCTTTCGCATTCGGGTCTCCGTTGTCTGAAGCTGTGCCTAAGACGAGCGAGAGATGCCCGCCCGCGCTGCCGCCGAATACGCCCAGACGGTCGGGATCGATGCCCCATCGTCTGGCATTGAAGCGTATGAAGCGTATGGCTTGGCGAACGTCTGCGACTATTTCAGGGATCAGGTATTTCGGACTGCTCCCGTGACGAACGGGGATTACGGTGAAACCCTTGTCGAGCAAAGCCTTGAACCGCATGGCCGTCTGCTGAGGCGGCGAGTATCTGGAGACCCAGCCGCCGCTCACCATAAAGAGGACGGCCGCGCCGTTTGCATTCGCCTTCGGCTTCAAGACATCGAAGGTCATCGCGAGACCGTCCTTGTGCCCGTAGATCACATCAGGAATGATCTCTACATCATTCGCAGTCGCAAACTTCGCGGGCGCGCAAACGGCCAGTATCAAAACCAACAGAATCGAACGCTTGATTGTCAGCACGTTTTTCTTTCCTCCATATCTAAAGTGGCACGGCAACTCTGCAAGAGGCTCGTCCGTTGCAGTTCGAAGAGGACTAATGCGTCTGTTGAAGCTTGCCGCCTTTGGCCGAGAGCATCAGCTTGATCAACTCTTCGGTGACTTTTGGTTCTAATCCCTCGGTGTGGCCTTTGTCAATGCGAATGATGTCGGCTACGACGAGACCCTTCTCGCAATCGGGATAGATGAACATATCGGCCTTGCCGGGGCGCGCCTTGAAGCCCCAGACCGGATTCGGATTCGGCTGTTCGCGCGTGTCGTAGACATAACCGGCCCTTGTGTCGACGATCTGCCAGGGCCTCAGCCGCGCGCCGCACTTCAGCTTCTGCGCCCACTTCGAGTCGGCAGGCAGCCCCGTTGTCGGCAGTTCGTGTTCGCCCGAAGTGTATATGTGCGAAAAATGGTGGTCGGGAAGTATCGAGGCATCTGCCACGAGTCTCGGTCCCGGCCGAGTCGCTCCGGGCGCTGCACCTGTCGAGGGCGGCGCAGTCGCTCCGGGGGGTGGGCCTCCGCCTGAACCCCTCGGTATCTGTGTACGCACTTCGCTGCGCTTTGAGCCGAGGCGACCGCCTGAAAGGCTGACCCAGCCATCCACCCTGTCACGAAAGAAATCCGTGAACAGGAGGCGGTTCGAGGTCTGACCGCCCTGCGAATGCCCGGCCAGCCAGAAGGCCTTGATGTTCTCTTTGCCGATCCGGTCGACTACCGAATTGACTATGTTCTGCAAATACTCATCATCGGCCGGAGACCAGGCCCGCCTCGGCGAATACGGCGTGACGACGACCAGGCGGTACTTATCAACGTAGTCCAGAAGCGGGAAGGAGTGGCGCTGCCAGTTCCCGTAAGAGCCGCCGCCGTGCAGGCTGAGGATGAAGGTGACGCGCTCGCCCTTCTTCAAATCGCACGGGTAATCGAGGAAGTATGTGCGGCGCGTCTTCATCTCGACCACGTTTCCCTGGTTTATCACCGTAGCCCCTGAGCACTCCCTGTCGGGACAGTGCAGGTAAGGGGGGTCGGCGCAGGGAGCCCCCGCGAACCGGAAGGGTTGTTCCTGGGCGCTGCCTGTTTCATTGAACGCCATTACGCTGCCGGCCAGGGCCAGCAGCATGAGCAAATTCAGTGACCTTTTCATGTGTGTTCCTCCTTTTCGGTCGGTGCTTTTCCCCTCCCTCACGGTCGGGGTACTGATATCCGGTTCTACCGTTGAGAAGCAGCGGGCGTTCTCTCTCCACTGATCGCGCTGCGCTTTTCCAGTATCTTCCTGACTACGGATGTGGGGTCGTTTTCGACACGGCAAGGCGCGTCGAATATCATAGTCGCGCGTTTGTCAGGCGTGTAAGCGGGCCAGACGGGCAGCCCCTTATGATTCGGATTTCCTGTGCGAGACAACGCGGCCCACGCTCCCGCGCTCGCCGATTCGAGTTTCCGCACCTGAGCGTTGACAGGGCCGACCATGCTCTCGCTCACGTCGATGTGATTGAAGACGAAAGGAATCTCCATGCAGTGCGGCGCGCGAAGCCCCATGACGGGCGTCTCCCAGGCGAACACATACATGTAAGTGGGCGCACGGCCTTGCGCCGCCCGGCGCTCGGCGAGGCGAATCGGATTCATCGCGTAGGCGTCCGTAGATATGTTGGTCGCCAACTCATACGCTGTGGCCTTCGGATATTTCTTGCGGTAAATCTCGATCACTTTTTCCGCTTCATCGCCAATCGCTCTCTTCGTTCGTTCGAGCAGCCCCGCTTCGTCCAGCTTGCCATAAGACTCGTCATCGATCTCATAGACCGTTCGTTCGGTTCGCGTATAACCGACTATCACCGGCACATCCGCAGACAAGGGAGTCGCAACCGGCTCGAATGGATTCGTCGGTAGAACACGGCCATCCACCACAGGCCCGAAGCGAGCGCGATTGCCCGCCTCCATCAGTTTGTCGAGCGGCATCTTCTGAAGTTCGCGCCCCTGTCCCGGTTTGAGTCCAAGCTCCTTCATCAGCGTTTCAGCGGTTTTGGTCGCCGCATCGCGCGGGCCGCTGCGGAGGGTCGCGCCGCTCTGAATCACTGCTCGATGGAAAAGCCCTTTCGCGACGGGCATGGCTAATAGATTAGAAACCTTGCCGCCGCCGCCCGACTGGCCGAAGATCAACACTCTATTCGGATCACCGCCGAATGCGCTGATGTTATCGCGCACCCACTCAAGCGCGGCCACAAGATCAAGCTGACCGACGTTCGCAATGCCTTCGAAATCAGGTCCGCCGACTTCGCCCAGATAGAGATAGCCCAGGACGTTTAGCCTGTGATTCACCGTCACCACCACGACATCCTGATGCTCGGCCAGCCCTGCGCCGTCATACCCTATAGAACCGCCCGTGCCCTGATCGTAGCCGCCGCCGTGAAACCATAACATGACGGGCCGTTTTCTCCCGTCGCCTACTCCCCTCGTCCACACATTGAGATAAAGGCAATCCTCGCTTGAATCGCCCGCTTTCGTGGCCCTCAGTATGCCGAAGAATTGGAGTTGCTTGGCCCCACGCCGGCGGTTTGATTGAGGAGCGTAGTGCCCGAACTCCAATACATCGCGGACGCCCGCCCAGGGCTGCGGTTTCACGGGCGGCATAAAGCGATTATTGCCCGCCGTCGTGTCGCCGTAGGGAATGCCCTTGAAGGCTTTTACTCCATTCAAGTCCATGCCTCGAACCTTGCCGGAGGTTGTTTCCGCTACGACGAATTTGCCGGAATTTTTAGCGCCCTGATTCAGAGTCGCCGCGCGACTGCTGAAGGGAATCATCGGCAGAAGAGCGCAAGCCTGCGCGCCTGCGGCCATCAAGGAAGCCTGCTTGATGAATCGACGGCGGCTAAACTTGTTAGGGGTCAAATCGTGATTCGAGTCGGATTTTCGAGTAACCATAGTTCTCCTTTGCCCGGTCTCTGCATCCGTGTGGGATGTGTTCAGGATCAGCGGCGCTTCTGAAATTCCTCTATGAAATCGAGCTGCTGCTTGAGCAGGTGATTTCGCAACTCGACCGTATCGCCGAAATCGAGATAAGGCTCCTCTTTGCGGTTATAGGGCGTCCATCGAGGCAAGCCTTTGCCGTTAGGGTCGCCCGTCGTCGCAAAGTGTACCCAATAATTCGACATCATTTCTGCCAGCTTGAAATCGGTCTCTTGATAAGCCTGATTTCTCAGGCGGAGATTGTTGAAGACATAGATGATCTCTCCCGCGTGATAGGCTCCGAGATATTTGCTGTTCGGGTTCGGCGGAACGTGGCTGAAAAAGTAAAGGTACGCTTTGGAACGGCCCGTCGCGGTCATACGCGCCCAGGTTCGCATAGGGAGCGTGAATGTAATATCGCGCAGACTGCCCAGATACGCGGCGGCGATATCGGCTTCGCTCTTTGCCGGGTAAGCGGCATCGAACTCTTTTATCATCGCTCCGTACTGCCCTTCGACGCGCTTGCGGTAGTCCTCCATCGTCTTGGGCAGGATGGCGGGAGTGGTCAGCGTAGTCATTTCGTTTGCGTTAGAGCCGACGATCACAGGCACATCGTTCTGTTTGCCTTGCGCAAAGATATTGCGAATCTCATCGGGCAGCGCCCATCCGTCGACGTTAGGCTGACTCCTGAACCTTCTCCCTTCGGCCGTGTTGTTGAAGACCTCGACGATCTTTTCGGCCGGCAGTTCGCGCAATGCTTTTAAGGAATCCGCCCCGGCTGCACGGGCGAAGGCCGCGCCGATTTTTTCAGCCGACGGCCGGTTGTCGCGATCCCCTCCCTTACGGTCGGGGTACTGAAGATAAGTCATCGGGCCGAATGAGCCGCCGCTCTGCCCGATAGCGCGATGAAAGAGTCCCTTGGCCAGAGGCGAGGCGACGAGCACGTTGACGCTCCACGAGCCTGCGGATTCGCCGAAGATGGTCACATTGCGGGGGTCGCCGCCGAAGGCAGCGATGTTCTTCTGCACCCATTTCAAGGCGGCTATCTGATCGAGCACGCCGTAATTGCCCGATGAATGATGCGCGGATTCGGCGGTCAATTCCGGGTGAGCGAGATAGCCGAGCGGGCCGAGGCGGTAATTCGTCGTGACGAGGACGACCCCTTTCTTCGCCAATGCCGTCCCATCATAAGCGCCGGTCGCTCCCGACCCGCGCGTCAGCGCGCCGCCGTGTATCCATACCATGACGGGGCGCTCTTCGCTTGATTTCGCGGCGGTCCAGACGTTGAGGTAGAGACAATCCTCGCTCTGCATACGCAGCGGCGACGCATAAATCGAAGTGGCCGGATAGGGCGCTTGCGGACAGTCCGGCCCGAAGGCGTCACACTTGCGAACGCCCTCCCACGCCACCACAGGCTCGGGCGGCTTCCATCGCAAATCGCCGACGGGAGGCGCGGCGAACGGAATGCCTTTGAAGCTGCGGACGCCATCTGCGGTCGTGCCTGAGATCAAACCGCCTTCTACACGGATGGTGTCGTTGGTAGTAAAAGCGAGGCCCTGCAAGGCCAGGGCGAATACGGCGGCGAGCAAAATCAATCTGCGCATGATGAATCTCCTCACGTACAAGATTTGATCGGCAGCCTATCAGAACGATGCGGTCGAATCAAAACAAAGGCTGAGAGCGGTTGAGAAAATAATTCGTCGCGTCATTTCGTTCCCCTCCATCCAGATGCAGAACTCTGCTTGATTCTGTCATCAGCCACTCGCCCGGTTGCCCGTATCAATCGGGCGACTGTCTCTCGACCTACCGCTCGGTAAGTTTATGTCTTGACCGCCTCGCTGTCAAACAATCCCGGACGGATTACGACGACTGCCAAACCGGATCAGAGCGAATCATAGAGCCTCCGCGAACAGTCTGTTGATTTGCCGTGCGCCTTCATTTATGACTTGCCTACCGAGCGGTAGGCTGTCTATACTGTGTCCGGTCACAGTGGTAAAGATCAAGACCACACATCGCCGGAAGGAGACATTTATGGAGAGCAACCTTAGCCGGGCCAGCAAGATCGTAATGCTTGTCATCGGAATGACCGCCATCGGAGTGCTCGCATCTGCCGCTGGCAGATCCCGTGCATCGAGCGTAACTTTTACAAAGGATGTCGCGCCGATTCTTTATGCGAGTTGCGCCGAATGCCATCGCCCTGGCGAGATCGCGCCGATGTCGCTGCTGACTTATAAAGAGGTGCGGCCGTGGGCCAAATCGATCCGCGACAGAGTTGCTGACCGTTCGATGCCGCCCTGGAGCGCCGATCCGAAATATGGTCACTGGGCCAACGATCCGCGATTGTCCGAGCGTGAGATAAACACTATAGTCGAGTGGGTCAATGCAGGTGCGCCTAAGGGAGATGACAAAGACATGCCGCATAAGCCGAAATTCACCGAAGGATGGACCATAGGTACTCCCGACGCAGTGATCCAGATGGAGGAAGAATACACCGTCCCGGCCGACGGTGAAGTCCCTTATCTGTACTTCTCCATGCCGACGGGCTTCACCGAAGACAAATGGATTCAGGCGATGGAGATTCGACCGGGCAATCGTTCGGTAGTCCATCACGTCATAGCCTACGCGCAAGACCCCAAAGTCAAGGATGCCAATCCGGGCCGCGAAGGCGAACTTCGACGCGGGCGCACACACCTGGGCGGCATCACGCCGAACAAGACGGGCGTCGTTTACGGGCCGGGCACGGCGCGGCTGATCAAAAAGGGAAGCAACATCGTCTTCCAGATGCATTACACCACCAATGGTCAGGTGATGAAGGACCGCACGAAGATCGGGTTCGTCTTCGCCAAAGAGCCGGGAAAGCGGTCTCTGGTTACGGGCAATGCAGCGAATGCGAGATTCGTCATCCCGCCGGGCGACGCGAACCATGAGGTCAAATCGTCGAAGACCTTCGATGAAGACGTGCTTATCACTTCATTCATGCCGCATATGCACGTGCGCGGAAAGGCTTTCACCTACACTGCGGTCTATCCCGACGGGCGGTCGGAGATTCTTCTGAACGTTCCAAAGTACGATTTCAACTGGCAGCACACTTACATTCCGAAAGAGCCGATTGCGCTGCCAAAGGGCGGACGGATAGATTGTGTCGCCTACTTTGACAACTCGGAGAAAAACAAGTTCAATCCCGACCCGACGAAGGAAGTGCGATGGGGCGATCAGACCTGGGAAGAGATGATGATCGGCTGGTTTACCTACACGCGCGCGAGCGGCCAGGAAAAAATCACGCCTTCGTCTTCGACAGGGCGATGACTCGCACAGGTTGTAAACACCGAACCTCCCTGGCGGAGGGAAAGGGCTTCTCGCGGAAACCCGGCTCGCTGCCAGCGAGTGATTCATATATCATATGCGCAGAGCGATACTTCGCGCGGCATCGCTGGCGGCGACTTTGAACAAAGTTTCATTGTCGCTCATTTGCATGGCCAGTGCATCGAGTTGTTTGAAGGTGAGGCCTGGCTTGAGGAAGCGCTCGGGGTTAGGGAGCGACTTGAGCTTTTCGTAGGGGGTCATCATCCGTTCATAGCGATAGAGTTTCCTCTGTTTGCCTCTGGCATCGAGGATGACTTCTGGAAAGAAACAGGGTCGATGGAAGTTGAGGTAGGGGTTGAGATAATCGCGGTTGAAGGCGTTGATCAACCCGGCGTATTTTTGGGGGATGT
>JAKEHD010000041.1 GCA_022615215.1 Blastocatellia bacterium | reverse complement strand
TGCCGCTCGATTTCCGCAATCTCAAATTCTCAAAGTTGCGGCCCTTCATCCCAACCGCTACAATCTCCTTTCGAGTATGATTCAGAGGAGCGATTGCGTGTCAAATAAAGAGCGAAGACATTCTGTTGCGGTCAATGTGGGCGGCATCCATGTCGGGGGCGATAACCCTATAGTCGTTCAATCCATGACCAATACGGATACGGTCGATGTGGACGCGACAGCCTTGCAGGTCGAGCAACTGGCCCGCGCGGGGTCCGAACTCGTGCGCGTCACCGTAAACACACGTCAGGCGGCCGAGGCTCTTCCTCGCGTAGTAGAGCGTCTCGAAGAGCGAGGCGTAAGTGTCCCCATCATAGGCGACTTTCATTATAACGGCCACATACTTCTGAAAGAGTATAAAGATTGCGCCCGCGCGCTTGCCAAGTACCGCATCAATCCCGGAAACGTCGGTCCCGGACGCCATCACGATAAGAACTTTCAGGCTATGATAGAGGTCGCGATTGAAAATGACAGGCCCGTCCGCATAGGCGTCAACTGGGGGTCGCTCGACCAGGCATTGCTGACGCGGTTGATGGACGAAAACGCCGCCCGCCCTCAACCTAAAGACGCTCGCGAGGTCATGCGCGAAGCCGTAGTCATAAGCGCCATTGAATCGGCAGAACTTGCCGAAGTCTGCGGGCTTGCTCGCGACCGGATAATTTTGAGCGCGAAGGTATCCGAGGTCCAGGATCTCATAGCCATCTACCGTGACCTGGCGGCGCGCTGCGATTACCCTTTGCATCTGGGACTGACCGAAGCCGGAATGGGCAGCAAGGGAATAGTCGCCTCGACTGCTGCTTTGGCAGTCCTCTTGCAGGAAGGAATCGGAGACACGATTCGCGTCTCGCTCACTCCGCGGCCGGGCGGCGACCGTGCGGACGAGGTGATAGTTGCGCAGCAGATACTTCAAACCATGGGGCTGCGAAGCTTTTCGCCACTTGTGACGGCCTGCCCCGGATGCGGACGCACCACGAGCACGCTCTTTCAAGAGATGGCCGAAGAGATTCAGGATTACATACGCGATCAGATGCCCGTATGGCGCGCGAGCTACACCGGCGTCGAGGAGTTGAAAGTCGCCGTCATGGGATGCATCGTCAATGGTCCCGGAGAGTCCAAGCACGCGCATATAGGCATATCACTGCCGGGCACGGGCGAGGCCCCGCGCGCTCCTGTCTATGTCGACGGCCGATTGTTTACAACGCTTCAGGGAGAGACCTTAGTCTCCGACTTCATTCGCATACTCGACGAATATATCGAGTCGCACTACAACATCAAGGGCCGCGCTAGAGAAGCCCGTTGAGTTGCAGGCGTGATTTGACAGGCGGCATATTCAATCAGCGCGGTCGTCCTTAAAGGGCCTTGAATCAACATGAATGTGATTATGACGATTGCCGGGCTGGACCCGTCGGCGGGCGCGGGAGTCCTGGCCGATATTAAGACCATAAGCGCCTTCCGATGTTACGGAGTGGCCGCTGTCACGAGCCTGACTCTGCAAAACACGCGCGGTGTATTTGGCGCGCATCATCAGTCGAAAGAATGCGTCGTCGGGCAACTGAAGCCGCTTTTCGACGATTTCGAAATCAGCGCAGTCAAGACGGGGATGCTTCCGGCGGGCGATGTGATCGAAGCGGTTGCCGACATCGTTTCGTCTGAAAATGTCAGGCACATAGTAGTCGATCCGGTGGTGAGGAGCACGAGCGGTTACGACCTGATCGACGAAGCCGCGCTTGAGGCATTGATCGAGACACTTTTTCCTGTAGCAACGGTTGTAACGCCCAATCGCGCGGAGGCCGAGCGCATCACGGGGATTCGGCTTGAAACGCGAAGCGCGATGGAGCGGGCCGCTGAAGCGATACTTGCCCTCGGCCCGCAGGCGGTTTTAATCAAGGGAGGGGACACTGGCGGGGACAGGGCCACAGACCTTTTGTTGGACGCAAGCGGAATCACACTCTACGACGGGGAGCGGGTCGCCTCGACCGATACGCATGGGACGGGTTGTGCGCTCTCTTCGGCGCTCGCCTGCCTTCTGGCCGAGGGCCTCTCCCTTCGCGAGGCGGTCCCGATTGCCAAGCGATACATCGTTGAAGGGATTCGCCGAGCGCCGGGCTTGGGTCGCGGGCATGGTCCCCTAAATCATTTCCCGTCAGAGTTTAAAGCCGTCTGAACGGTCTCCGTCTTTTTTATCGGGCTGAGGGGATCGGGCTTTTTTTATGCGACTCGCGCCTTGCGCGCAGGTCCGTCTTTAATGGAATTTTGACCTGCGATACGGCGAAATGGGTCTGTCGGGAGCAGCGACTATTTGCTATACTTCTCCCGCTTCGAGCATAGGAGTTTCCACTGCATTTATAAGTGTCGAAGGGGCATCGCGGAAGTGTGTGCGAGCACATCCGGCCTTATGTGGTCAGGTCTCATTCAGCGCCCTGTACAGATATTTTGAACGCGAACCGCGAATACCAATGAGGAATGCTCCGGGTTGTTCTTTGCTCTCCCGGACTTTGAGAAGATAATTTATGTCTTCCGCTCCAAACTGCTGGACTGTGGACGAATTACTATCTCGCTGTTCCAGGCGTCCTGCCGATGAGATTGCCTGGCAGGAATTCGTGCGCCGTTATCATACGACGATAAAAACCAATGTGGTGAAGACCTATTACCAGAAGGCGAAGAAGGAGATAGACCGCAAGCCCCAGTTTCTCGAAGATACGATAGAGGATCTCGTGCAGGCCGTTTATATGAGGTTGATCGAAGACCAGAACGAGGCGCTCAATCGCTTCGAGGGCAAGCACGACAATTCGATCTATCAATACCTCGGAATAATCTCTATAAACGTGGTGCGCGATCACTTTCGAGAGATGATGGCGAAAAAGAGGCCGAAGGTCAGTTTTTCGCTAGACCAGCTACTTGAGATCAGCGATAGCCCTCTGCTCGGTGAAAACCTCAGCGATATCGACGGCTCGCCGATGAGCGAGGCGAGCGCATACTTTACATTCGATGATGTCGAAAGCGCTTTGAGAAAAGCCGTCGTCGGCAAGAACAAAGAGCGCGACATCCTTATCTTCAAAATGCGTTTTTACGAGGGGCTGACGCTGGATGAGATAAGCAGGGCCGTCGGTCCGAGGGTGTCTGCGGTGAGCGTAGGCTCTATTCTCAATCGAATAATCAAGAGGCTGAAACCGCTGCTGGGGCTTGAAGAGAGGATACACTGATGCAGTCCGGCATCCCGGCTTGAAGGAAAGCAAGCTCGGGAATCGTCCGCCGGATCATACTCGCTCAAGCAAGCGGTCTGCCCCGCGCTCAAGCAAGCGGTCTGCAAGACGGCGGCCCGTCGACTCAGGGTCATTGGCAGGGCCGATTGTAGAGTCGCGCATTATTTCCGAACCTTCGGAGTTGGCCACGAGTCCCTTGAGGTGAAGTTTCCCGTCTTCGAATCTACAGCGGGCGGCTATGGGGACGAGACACCCGCCGCCCAGCCCTTTCAGGAAAGCGCGCTCTGCCCGGCATTCGAGCCGCGTCGGAAGGTGATCCAGAGCAAGAACGATTTCGCGTATGGCCTCATCATGGGCGCGAGCCTCTATGGCAAGCGCCCCCTGCCCTACGGCGGGGAGTATCAAATCTTCGCTTATATACTCGGTTATGCGATCTCTCAGGCCGAGGCGGTGAAGTCCGGCCGAGGCCAGCACGAGCGCGTCGTACAGCCCCGCGTCGAGCTTGCCGAGGCGTGTGTCGACGTTGCCTCGCGCGGGTTCCATAATAACATCTTTCCGCGCCGCGCGAATCTGAGCCTGTCGCCTGAGGCTGCTTGTGCCGATGATTGCGCCCGAAGGTATTTGATCGAAAGAGCCTGTACCGGGGCGGGCGACGAGCGCATCGCGCGCATCTTCGCGGCGGCATATCGCAGCGATTTCAAGTCCTGCGGGAAGCTCGGTCGGCAGGTCTTTCAAACTATGCACGGCCAGGTCTATGCGCCCCTCGATCATGGCCTCTTCGAGTTCTTTCGTAAAAAGCCCCTTGCCCTGCTCGCCAAGCTCAGGCAACGATACGTCGAGGATGCGGTCGCCCTTCGTGGTGATAATTTCGATTTCGATCTTTATATCAGGGAAGGCGCTTTCGAGTTCGCCTTTGACCCAGTTGGTCTGCCAGAGCGCAAGCTTGCTTGCGCGCGTTCCTATTATTATTTTCCCCGTCACACGGATCCTTTTAGAGTCAATCTATGCGAATCATCTTTCGCAATTCATCCAGGACATCTGTGGAGTCGCCATTGCGAGCGGCTGCGCGCAGATGTACGAGGACCGGATGGGAGAGCTTGTTGACAAGCGCCGGGATCAAAATGTCTTCGATGGCCGTCTCCTGTTCCGGGTCCAGATTGCCCATTCGCTTGCGGTTGCGTTTGAACTCGCTGAGGGCTACCTGTGAGAGTATCTCCTTGACCTCAAGGACGCTCGGTCCTATGTCGAGCGAGCGTAGATGTTTGATGAAGTGCTGGACCTCGGCTTCGATTATGGCTTCGGCGACGTGGGCCTCGCGCTGGCGCTCGGTGAGGTTCGAGTTCACGACCGATTGCAGATCGTCCACGTCGAAGAGGAACGAATCCTGAAGGTCGGCGATTGCAGGGTCGATGTTTCGCGGCACGGAGATATCTATGAAGAGCAGCGGGCCTCTTCGTCGAGATTTGAGCGCCCGCCTGGCGTCCGCCATTCGAATCACGTAATCCGGCGCGTCGGTCGAGCATATAACTATGTCGGCCGATGGAAGGATATCGTAAAAGGCTTCGAAGTTCACCGCGCCGCCCCCGAACTCTCTAGCTATCTGTTCGGCCCTCTCGGTCGTGCGATTGGTGACGATGAGTTTGCCCGCGCCCGCCTCCATGAGGTTGCGCGCGGCAAGCTCTCCGATCTCGCCCGCGCCTACGAGCAGGATTGTATTGTCAGACAGATCGCTGTGTACTTTCCGGGCCAGTTCGACGGCGACCGAACTGATGGAGACGGGCTTCTGAGAGATGGCCGTCTCCGTTCGTATGCGCTTGGCGACCGAAAGGGCGCGGTGCATCAACTGACTGAGCACGCGGCCTACGGTCCCGGCTCTTACCGCGCACTGATAGGCTTCTTTCACCTGACCGAGTATCTGCGACTCGCCCACCACCATGGAGTCGAGACTTGAAGCCACGCGGAATATGTGTTTTATGGCATCCGTGTGGCTGTGGCGATAGAGGTGAAGGTCGAGCGATTCAAGAGGGAGATTGTGAAAATCGGACAAAAATCCGGTCAGTCGGTGAATGCCTTTTTCAACTCCGGCCGGGACCGACGCCACGACTTCGACGCGATTGCAGGTGGAGACTATCAAGCCTTCATCCACCTCCACGTGGTCTACGAGCGCGGAAAGGGCATCATTGATGAGCGCCTCATTGAAGGCCAGGCGCTCACGCATTTCTACAGGCGCTGTCTTGTGGCTCAGTCCTACTAATACTATGTTCATCGCGACATCGACCGAAAGCGTGTAATCTCCCCAGGTAGCGCATTCTTGCCAGGCTGAATACTACGACCTTTAAAGCCTCATGCCCTGTAGCACCAGGCTGAATATTACGATCATAAAACTGACTATGGATGCAAGGGCCGTCGTCCGCCCGCTCCATCCGGCGTTCATTCGCGATTGAATCAGGAACAGATAGATCAGCCAGGTGGCTACGGAAAATATCTCTATAGGCTCGCCGTGCCAGAAAACGCCGTCGCGCATTCCCTGCCAGTATATGCCCGCCGCGATACCGAGCGTCAAGAGGACGAATCCTATGGCCATGGATTTGAAGCTTATGGCGTCGCAGACTTCGAGCGAAGGGAGTTTGTAAAAGAATGCGCTGAATCGTTTGAGCTTCAGTTCGCGCTCCTGAATTATATACATTATGCCTGCGCCGAATCCTATGAAGAAGGCTGCATAAGAGAGCAGTATCAATCCGACATGCACTGGGAAGAGGATTTTCTGAAGCGGGCTGTTTATGTCATCGAGATGGCCGACGCTGCCGGGCGCGATAGCGGCGATCGTGGCGAGCACGAGCACGATTGGAAATATGAAGGATTTGAGAGCGTTCGCTCGATACCAGCGATAGGCGATCAGGTAAGATACTACCAGCCCCCAGGAGAGAAAGGCACACATCTCTCTGGTCCCGACCAGGGGCCACCTTCCGGTTTGAACGGCCCTGAGCAGGAGCCAGACAGTGTGTGCTGCAAAGGCTATGGCCAGTGACACAAACGCGGTCGTGCGCATCACCGGCCGTTTAGTGGTGAGTGCAAGTATAGACTGTGCCACACAGATGGCATAGCCTGTCAGGATTACGATCCAGAGAATGTCCATAGGGCCGACTCCGGCGCGTAGCACGCGACGACTTCTATTCTACTCGCGGCCCGGCCCTACGGGCAATCCTGCGGTTTAGAACGAATCGAGTTTCGCAAGGGCTTCCGGGTCGAGTATATCTATCCGCTTGCGGCCAATGGCGATGAAGCGATCCTGCTTTAGTTCTGCAAGAGCATTGGTCACAGTTTCACGATATACGCCCAGTTCGTCGGCCATCTCCTGGTGAGTGAAACCGACCACCTGATTGTTCTTGTTGGCGCGTTTCATGAGCAGAGAAGCTATCCTGGCCGTTACAGGCTGAAATGCTGCCCGCTCGCGCTGCTTTTCAGAGTCTACCAACCTCGGACCTATGCGGCGCATTATATTCACCGCCGTCATGTTGTCGGAAATGATCTTCTCCATGCTCGATTGGTTTATGACCACGACTTCTGCCGACTCGGCCGCTTCGGCATGCGCGCCGAGCATGGTCTGACCTACGAGCGGCATCTCGCCGAACATGATGCCGGCTTCGAGCCTTGTGACCGAAAATCGCCGTCCGACCTTCGACGGGCGAACGACATTCACCGATCCGCTCTTGATGAGGAAGATCACGTTCTCATTTCGGCCGGTAGGATATATCGTAGCGCCCTGCTTGAATTTGCGCCGTGGGAGCTGCTCGTTTATGAGAGCCGCTGTCTCAAAGCTTTCCGGTTCGAGAAGGTCATCGATTTTGAGATAACCTACTTTGGAAGCCAGACTCATCGCGGCCAGCGAGCGTATCTTTTCACTCGGCCCTTTGGTTCTTCTTCTCTTCTTCGCCCTTATAGAGCTTGCGCCCTTTGTTTTCCCCTCTTCGCTCTTTTTTCTTGATGCTTTTGAAACCAATTCTATCCCCTCTTTCACCTGGGAAGGTAAATTCCTTTGCCGAGCAGGCTGGATTTTCAGGGTAGAGATTATAGCGGCTGTTTCCCTGTGCCTGCCTGATTCCATGAGAGCGTCTTTTAGCGAAATCAGCCCCAATCCTTATAATCAATAAAACGGGGCCTCCGCCTTTTTTATCTTTCATCGCGGAGCCGCAGGCGCTCGGCCCGCGACCCCGTAACCTTTCTCTTATACTATATCTGTGCATTATCCGCTCAAGTTCGATACTACAACGATACACGGATATCGTCAGTGATACAACTAACGAAAAAATAACTGTAGTTCTCACCCCACCCGGCGCAAAATAGGGGTGTTTGTCATGTACGATGCCTGACCATGAGTGAGGCATTGTACCACAGACATCTCATGAGATTACAAACGCCTCATATAAAACTCTTTCTGCGATGGAGCGGGGCATCCGAAAGGCGGCATCCGGGGCAGGTCTCGGCAACAGAACTGTAATTTTCCCGGCGCGCTTGTTGACGTAACGCTGTAGACACGAAGCTGTTTTTTCCGCTACCTACGAGTCGGATACTGAATGACCCTTCCAGGAACTCTTTCGTTGTGCGTGGGCGTCTTTCACCAAATCGTGGGAATGCCTGATGACTGAATCATGCTGTCGCGGGTGACCAGAGGCAAGCCAAGATAACGGGCGGTCGCAGCAATGATTCTGTCAGGCATGTCCGGCACATCGGCGCGGGCGATCAGTTTTAAGGCGTCGGCGTTATCCGTGTCGAGCGGGACGACTGTTGGCGCGGTCGCCGGGTCGCGCAGAACATTCAACACTGCGTCGTAGTCGGTTTCGGCGAATTTTCCTTTATCGACCAGGTAGCGCAACTCAACGATGCTCACGGATGAAACATAAATGGGAGCGCCCGCTGTTTCTGCATCCACCAGCGCCGTTTTTGCGGCAACCGACAGGCGGGATGGCTCGAACAATGACCAGATCAGAGTATGGGTGTCTGCGACAACAGCAGGCGATACGGTTGTACTCATTAGTTCGGCTCTTCGCGGGGAAAGTTACGCCAAGCCTCGCGGCGCATCTCTGTAATATCCTCTTCGCTGACATGAACGTTTCTGTCAGCCAGTATTCCTAATACGCTGCGAAACGGTTTCCTCCCTGAAGTTTCTTCCCGTTCGAGCGATTCGACATATTCAAGCGCCTTCCGTTGCGCTTCAACGGGCAGGCTTGAAGCCTTCTTGGCGATCTTCTCTACGAGATCACTTTTCATGCTGCTATCTCCTCGCTTTATCCTACTTCACTTATGCGCACGCTGTCTATTTCCACATCCGTTCTGCAATCCGCTTTTCCTCTGCGCCGGCGGCGTCGGCATAGATGGCCGTTGCGGTGAGGTGGGCGTGACAAGGCCGCTTCTGCACCCTACTTGAGCGGAACGCCGGAAGTCATGGCCTTGATGCCGAATTCCCCTGCGGGCGGCCGTCGGGCCTGGCTTTCTCTTTGGGTCTTTCGAGTTCATACTCGCTGTCTATATTGTACTTCCTGTAGTCGCTGAAGCGCGTGACGACGCTGCGGTTGAACTTTGCAAAGAGGAAAATCTTCGCGAATATATTCGCCTCGGCATAGGAGGGGAGCCACAACTCGTCGCCGATCTTTTCTTGTTCGAAAGCGATGGCGGTCGAGGGCGCGACAGATGCGAAGAGGCCGCCGCCTATCTTGAACGAATCCATAAGCCGCGCTTCGAGGCGGGCTATCTGCTGCGCGTCCTCATCGACCCAGAGCGTGCCCGCAAGCTTGCTGACGAGTGTTTCGGCCCGGCCTTTCGGTCTGGCATTCTTGCGCGGCTCGAAGTCGAAGGCTATCACTTCGTGCCCCCGGAATACTTCGCGCCGCACGGATGTGATTTCGCTGAGTCGCAAAAAGCTCAAGATGGTGATGTCGCGTTCATCCTCTTCTTCCTTGTCGCGCGCTTTCTCTTTCTCTTTCTGCTCCTTCTCGCGACGCTTGAGGGCCTTCTCCACTTCTTTCTGCACCTTCCGGTCTTCCTTTTCGAGTTCGGAGGGCGAAAGCTCTTTGCCGTTCACGCTTATGAGCCGCTGGACGAAATCGCCCGCAACGGGCGTGACTTCATAAACTTTGGTCTCGCTCTCCTTGACCCGGCCGTTGCCGTCGAGCTTGCTTTCAGTCTCGGTCTCGCGGAATGTGTAATGCTCTCTAAGCCCCTCTATTTTTTCCTGATTGGCGACCACAGCCTTCATAAGAGTTTCAACATCGGGAAGCGGCCGTCCGCCTTCTATTTCAGGATGGCGAAAAGCCGTTTCGTCCGCCGTGCGGTTATGCTCCACGCGGTCTACGGCCACGAGGAGTTCTTGCTCACCGTTTTTTATCCTGATGGAGAATGGTTCCATCACTCCGTCGACCGCGCGGTAGTCGCCGTAAAATACCTCCTGCAACCCGGCAGAGGTCTCCCGCTCCTGTTTGACCGGCAGATTGGTTGAGGCGTCGAAGAATATCTTCACTCGAACACTCTCTTTCACGAACTCGACGCCGCTCGTTTCGCGTCCGTCGATAGTAGCCTTTCCGGCAAGTTGCATGCTGATGCGATTGCGAGAGAGATCGCGCAGGCGGCTGTTTGCAAGCACGGCTTCGAGGCGCAATCGTTTCGCTTCGGCCCCGAGCAGCGTTCGGAGGCCGCGTTCATCCAATCGCCACGCGGATTTTCCGTTGTAGCACTCGCTCACTTTCAGACGGGCTGTCTCTATATCTATTCGCAGGCGATCAGGGGTTTGCGCATGATAAGTGAAGCGGCCCTGCGCGCCTTCGGCCGATTTCACGGTCCCGCTTATCAGAACGCTCTTGACTCGCTTGATGGCTTTGCTTCCGACGGCTTTGTTGTAGCGGTCGACGATCTTTTTGGCGGACTGAGCGACAACCGGAGGCGACAGCACGAGCGCCGCGAGCAAAAGCAACAATCCGTAGAAACTCTTTTTCATTGAAACCTCTCCATTAAAATCACGGTTCAGACAACATTGGTAGAAGACTTGATAACGAATGAACGCTCCCGAAAGGGGCGTTGTTTCAACGTCTCACAATCTATGAATGCGGGGCGATGTATGGCTTTGCACGGGCGCGTTGAAATCATCAGTCTTGCAGCCGAGCGAAAAGGGCGCTTTTCTTTGTGGCGCTCGCCGCGCTCTGAAAGTAGAATACAGGTTGCGATAAATCATCACAGCCACCCTTTCAGGCCGCCGGAAGGCCGGAAACCGGAGTCGACCATGAAGAGTCTATACTCTTTTCTGCGCGCGTGCATTTTCTCCCTGATAATACTTTCCGTTCTCGCCTGCGAAGGTTTCGCTCAAGGAACGCGAGACAGTTTGCGCGAAGCGATAACCGGCCCGCGTGAACTCATATTTCAAGGCGACTACGACGGCGCGATCGAACGCTTCACAGAGATAGCGCAAAAATATCCCCGCAGCCCTGCGGGCGATTTCTACCGCGCGGTCGCCCTCTTATGGAAGTCTTACGTTGACGCAAGGAAGCTTGAAAAAGGAGATCGCGAGTTCGACGGCGAGATAGAACGACTGCTTGAGTCAGCCATAAAAAAAGCGGAGGTTATCTTGGCGAGAGACGATGAATCGAAAGAAGACCGAAGCGATGCTCTCTACTATTCAGGGTCGGCTTACAGCATTCGCTCGCGAGTGAGCCTATTTCAAAACCACGCGCTCCCGGCCACCAAATATGCCCGCGCGGCGCAGAACACGTTCGAGGAATTGATCGCGCTCGACCCCGATTACGCGGACGCATACTTCGCTTCGGGGAGCATATACTATCAGGTCGGGTTGCTGACCGACTCGCCCATCGGAAAAATAGCCACGACGATGTTGGGCGCGAAGGCGCTGCCTGTGGGCGACCGCGAGAAGGGATTGAACTATTTGAAAACGGCCGCCGAGCGCGGGCCTCGGACGAGCGTGGATGCAAAGTTCGCTTTGCTTGAAATATACACCTTCAATGAAAACCTCTTTGACGAAGCGGCCCGGCTTGCGAGCGAGCTTCAAACCCGGTATCCCGAAAACCAGACCTTTTGGCGCTATCTGCTGAGAGCCTACGCAGGTCTCAAAGACCGCCACGCGCTCGACCGGACGGCGAAAGAGATACTCGCCCGCGTAAAAGAGGGCAAGCCGGGCTTCGGGAGCTTCATGAAATTCGAAGCGCAGAAATTCATGACCGAGGCGCGCAAGTGGTAGCCTGAAAGAATAATCGGCTATCAGTCTTCAGTTTGTTGGAATTTCAAAAGGAGTGATTATGACGTCCTGGAACGATGAGCCCGAGAAGCGAGAGTTACTGAGCAATCCGCGCCCGCATCATTACGTATTCGCTCATCAGGCGGTAAAGGGGATGGTAAAGGGAGACCCATTGCAGTTTTTCTCAATCATCGCTTCCGAAGGGCAAAGAGATTTTCTCGATTGGATATGGGATTTCGTATGCGAACATCTGAGCGGTGAAGATCCGGGAGGTCTCAGCGCATCCGACATTAATGCAGCCACCTGCAGCATAAAGACATATCCGGCCGTCATTATCTCTATGCCTGAGCCGAGAGCCATAGCCGAAGCCCATTTTATCGCCATCGTGCTTACAGGAGAGCTATCGGAAGCCGTAGCCTCCGACCAGATTGAGTTCCGTTACTTCACCCTCGAATGCGGAACCCACATGGATGGAACTGAGCGAACGGTTATGTGTGAATGGAGCGGGGACACTCACATGAATTTCGGCGATGGTCCCGAACCCGATTTGCGAAAGTTTGCAGAGGTGGTTGAAAAAATGATCTGACATCGGATTAGCGCCGGCCATGTAAGCGGCAGGATTGTGTCAGATCGATAACCGTCGGCCACGCTTGCCCTGACGGTTGAAAACCGGGTAACATCGGCTAACTGACAAATCTTTCTGAGGGGAAACTGCTATGTATGATGATTTGAAATTCGATCTCTGTTGCGGCGCGCGAGCACTCTTCCGAGCGGGCCTAAGCGCAGGGATAGCCGGTCACCTGAGCATCAAGGTGGATAAAAACACTATGATCGCAAATCGCTTCGGCCCGTCCTTCGGCACTGTGACGCCTGAAGATATATTGACGCTCGACCTCGACGGCAAGATCATTGACGGCGAGGGGTATGTCAATGACACGATTCGGCTGCACGGCGTAATCCACAAAGTCAATCCCGACGTTACGGCCGTCGCGCACACACACCCGCCTACGGTTGTGACTTTCAGTTCGCTGCGCATGGTGCCGGAAGTTTACGATCAGGAGAGTTGTTTTCTCGCGGGCGACGTGGCAATAGTCGAAGAAGACTACAGCGGTCTCGCTTCGGAAGAAGAGCGCGTGATGCCCGTAGCCGAAGCACTCGGCCGGCATGCGGCGATAATAATGCCCAATCACGGGGCCATCACGCGGGCCGAAAACATTCAGCTTGCAGTCATAAGGATGATAGGGCTTGAAGGCATGGTGCAACGCCACCTGTCGGTCGTGGCGGCGGGCCGCGTCACGGGCATCACTCCGATACCGATTACGAGGGATATCGCGCTTGCGACCAAAAAGGAGTTGAACGCGCTCGGCGCGATTCATCTCGTATGGGGAGACCTCGTGGCGAAGTTGCGCCGGAGCGACCCTGAACTATTCGCCGGGCGCGAGCAGGCCGCATCGGTCGCTTCGTAAGGATGATTTTTGAGCGAAGGCGGCAAAAGCGTAGAAGTCACGCGGACCTATCTTCAACTGACTGAGCCTGATGATCTAAGACCCGCTCACCGGGACGATGAGCGCGTGCGAGTCGAGCGCGCGCTTGACTGTCCCGCTTCGTTTCATCGCTATCTCTACGCGGAGGTGGGGCGGCTCTATCACTGGATAGACCGGCTCGATTGGACCGATGAGGAGATACGCGCTTACCTTGCCAACCCGGATTTGTCTTTGTGGGTGATGTACTGCGAGGGCGTGCCCGCAGGCTATTTCGAACTCCTCAAATGCGAAGACGGCTCGACCGAGATCGCTTACTTCGGATTGCTTCAGGAATTCCTCGGCCGGGGACTCGGCAAACACCTGCTCACGGTAGCCGTCGAGCGCGCATGGGCGGAAGGCGCGAATCGCGTCTGGCTGCACACCTGCACGCTGGATGACGAAGCCGCCCTGCCGAATTATCTCAAACGGGGATTTGTGCCCTTCAAGCAGGAGACCTATTTCACGACCATCTCGCCCGATGAAGTATTGCGCCGTCAATAGACATTATCGGAAATAAGTATGATTGATTTTGAGCGAATCGAGGGTCATAAACAACTCCCGATAGATCACAGGTCGGGAAGGGTTGCCCGGCAGCCCGCTGCTTGCTTTATAGCCGATTGGCGGGGGCAAGCGTGGGCGCGAATCGCCGCCCCTTCCAAACCACAAGCTGGCCGAAAACTCAACTGAACCTGAATTAGAAGTTATCGAGAGATTCACTAAAACCTTATACCCGATAATGTCTAATGATCGTTCGGATGCTTCGCTGCTCATTCATCGTGTACAGTCTCATCTATGTGCAATTTGCAACCGCTGAAATGCTCGCGGGCGAGATTGTTAAACACCCGTTCGATATGCTCTATGTACTTGCGGGCCGCTTCGACTTTATCAGGCTTCTCGCTTCGTTCGACCGCGTAGCCCGCGATTCGCAAACGCCTGTTGAGTAACAATCCCTGAATATCGATGTGGCCGCTCGCTTTCCAATGGCCCTTCGATGATGGACGGTCCCATATTCGAAGGTATGGGCGAATCGTTATCTCAGAGGTTTCGGGCAGGAGGATGCCCTCAGTCACGAGTGATTGAAATTCATCCATCGTAAGCAGAACGTCTCCGGTCCTTCGCTCTTCGCCCGGAAGCGAGTCTATGCTGTAGATGGCCGCGTTCGTGGGCGACAGCACGGGTCTCATTATCGGAAAGAAGATCACGTTATCGATGTTCTCCTCTCCGGTGAATATCATCGCCATTCGCTCTATGCCCGGACCTATCCCTGTCGTCGGAGGAATGCCGTGCTCCAAGACTTCTACGAAATCATAATCGAGCGGATGAAACTCGCCCGCGTGCGCGTCTTGCGGTTTATATGCGCTCTTCCATCGCTCAAGCAGAGCTACAGGGTCGTTCTGCTCTGACCAGTTGTCGCCGCATTCCATGCCTGCGATGAAGATTTCGAATCGCTCGGCGTAATCGGGGTCCGCATCCATAGGCTTTGCGAGCGGCGATATGTCCATCGGGTGGCCGAAGATGAAGGTCGGGTTTATTAGTGTCGGCTCGACCTTGACCTCGAACGCCTTCGCAAGCGCAAGCCCCCGGCTCTCCTGCGGTTCCTTTATTCCGAGCGCCGAAAGATGCGCGTTCGCCTGCTCGACCGAATCGGATTTTCGAAAGTCTATCCCGGTCACTCCCAGCACAGCGTCCGACATTGAGATTCTCTTCCAGGGCTTGCCGAAATCTATCTCGTGGCCGCGCACCGAAAATACCGTTTTGCCGAATACGGTCTCCGCGATGTGGCGGAACATGTCCTCTATCAAATCCATGTTGTACTCATAATTCTCATAAGCCGTCATTGTCTCGACCATAGAGAACTCCGGGTGATGAGAGCGGTCTATGCCTTCGTTGCGAAAGTATCGGCCTATGGTGTAGACCTTGTCGAAGCCCGCCGCGATCAAGCGTTTCAGATATAGCTCGTGTGAGATTGCGAGGTACATATCGCAGCCGAGCGCGTTGACATGCGTGATGAAAGGTTTGGCCGTGCCTCCTCCATATTGAGGTTGCAGGACGGGAGTGTTGAACTCCAAAAATCCTCGTTCGTCGAGAAAAGCGCGAATGGCGTAAAGCATGCGCGAGTAGGCTTCAAACGGAGCTTTATGATCGGGCGTGATCGTCGTATCGAGATAGCGGCGTCTTAGCACAGCCTCGCGGTCTTTCAGCCCAGCCCACTTGTCGGGCAGAGGGCGCAGCGATTTCGTGAGCAGGCGGAGAGTTTCGGGTAAGACAGAAATTTCTCCGCGCTTGGTACGGGTCACGATCCCCGTAGCTTCAACGAAATCTCCTACATCGAGCAGGCCGAGGTCATCATATCCGAGATTTCCGTCCGTTGCGTTTGTCGGTTTGAGTTCTTCCTTGCGCAGGTAGAGTTGAATGCGCCCGGTCTGGTCCTGAATGTGGCCGAAAGAGAGCGCGCCGTGCGAGCGCCAGGACATCAAACGGCCCGCGATGGTTACGGTCTTGCCTTCGTGGCCTTCGTAGTCACCCAGAATCGCTCTGGCGTAATGCGTCCGCGCGCAGGTGGAAGGGTAAGGGTTGATGCCTTTCTCGCGGAGCGATTCTATTTTGCTCAAACGGATATTGCGAAGCTCGATTATAGGAATGGTCGACAATTTTCACCTCTTCATACGATACAGAATCGATCTACAAAAGAGTATCGAACCGTTGAGTTTCGCATGAAGAGAGGTGAAATCTCAACCGCGAAAACCACCTGATTGAGTGGGGTTTTACTCATCTGTAGAGCTGCTGCCTCATAAAACTACTCATGCTGGTGGTGACGATGGCTGCCGGTGTGGAGTCTAATGCTTGTCAGTTCAGAGAAGATTTTTGAAGCTGATAGGAGGGCTAGACCATGCGGCTAAGAACGGCTATCGCCCTTGTTATGCTTGCCTTGATACCTATAAATGCGACACCCCAGTCGCCGCTGGAACGACTCAAGAGAAATATACCGGGGAGCAAAAACAAGAGCGCGGATAAAAAAGATACTGCAAAAAGCAGCGACGGCTCAAAGGAGTCTTACCGGGAACTCGCACGCCAGAAGTATCGCATCGCCATCAAGTTTCCAAGCCGAAACAACTGGCCGAGATTTTATAACAAGAAAGAGGTAGAGCCTTTCCTCACCATAGCACAGGAGCTTGATTTTCCGAACACAAAGGCGCGGCTCGATGAAGGGATCAGGCGATTCCCGGAACTGGCAAGAGAGTATGACATAAAGCGATTGATCGAAGTTTTGGTAGTGTCCCTGAGTTTCCTTGATAGATAAGGAAGCTGAGAACTGAAAAATGTATCCTCAGCAAGGCTATATATTATCACCTTGCTGAGGATGAAATGAACTGGGAAACTCTTTATTGTCCTAATCGCCAATGTCGTTTCTATGGAGTGCCATTTAATCACAATACCAGTGAATGAATTCAGGCTGCTTGTGGAAGTATAACGCCTTCATCATTTGGAAGTATAATGCCTTCATCATTCGGCGGCCCGATGATTATCAG